>JBLIIW010000007.1:0-39115 GCA_047635315.1 Halieaceae bacterium
GGCAAGTTCCAGGTTCAGATCGGCCACCTGTGTGTCCATGGCGAAGCTGCCCTCCGCGCTGAGGCGGATCGTATCCGGCGTTGCTCCGCTGACGACCAGGGCCAGCTCCGTGAGGGTGACTTTCTCCGCATCCAGATCGGCGGTGAACTGCACTTCCAGAGTAACGTCGACCGGCGCCGCGTCGGCGTCCCCGGGTATCAGTAACTGCAGGCTCAGGGGAACCGGGCGTCCATCGGTATTCAGGTCGCTGGCGGTGAGATAGTTGAGCTGCAGTTCGGAGATCGTCTTGCCCGCTGCATCAACGGTGATAAGGCGAATATCGCGCAGGGAGAGCTCTCCGACTTCCAGTGCCATGGGCGCGGCCAGCAGGTCTGCCGCTGCCTCGGCCTGAGCCGACAAGCGCAGCTGCTTGCGGGCCGCGTAAAAGGCGTCCAGCTCCGCATTACTCATGTTGCTGGTGTCCAGGGCGGCGGTTACCTGGGCTGAGTCGTCGCTGGCGAGAGTCCGCAGCGTTAGACCCGATACCACGATGCTGTCGATTTCTACGCTGCGACGCAGCAGCGGCATGAGCGCAACCCCCGCGCGCAGCGATTGTGCTTCGATATGGGTACTGCTGTCCGGAATCTCCACGGTCACGCCGGTGGTGGCCAGCGACACGCGCGGGAACAGGGACAGAGACGCTTCGCCGTCGATCTTCAGTTTTACGCCAGACTGTGCTTCGATTTTCTCCGCAGCGAGGGCGACCAGTGCTCTCTCGTCGATAAACAGGGGCAGCAGCACGGCGGCGGCGATGAGCAGTAGCACGGGAACACCGATAATCCAGAGCAGGACACGCATAAACAACTTCCTTAAACAGAGCGGTACTCAGTCCAGATTAGCAGAAGGATGTGCAAAGGGCCTCAAGCGCTGGCGCGAAACTCGCGCAGGCCGGTGAGACCACGGGAGAGCCGGGTATGGACCTCCGACAAATCCTTATTGGAGATTGTCCCACTGTGGCGCAGCTGTTCTTCAAGGGCGCTGAAATAGTCACCGGCTGCGAGCAGACCGGGTGCGAGAGGCTTGTGTCAGTGGCTGGTTTGGCGCCATCGGTCAGTCGCTACTATTGGTTCCGCTTAGGGCATTGCGCTGTTGGTGGGTATGGCTAACGCCGCCGTCGCCGTGCTTGCCGCGATGTAAGGGTTGCCTAGCGCTGCGCCGCTGAGCGCATCCAGCAGGGTGCAGTCATTCAGTCGCAAGGCGCGCATTGCGATGCGGTAACTGTCGCGGCCGAAGATCAGCTTAGCCCCCTTTACTGCGGCCCGCTGCGCACTGTCCCGGCGTTGGAAACTGCCGAGGTAGGCTCAGTGGCGCAGGAGGTGGAACTCACGCGCGGGTTGCCGGAACAACGCCTTGTCAGGACCCGGCGGACTGGAGCCTGCGGGTCGCTCGCGCTTTTCTTCCAGCAGTACAGGGCCGGCGACGGGCCAGGCGGCGATCGGCTGTCGCTCAAGCGCTTTCAGCAGGCGCTGATTGTGCTCCGTGGGTCCCTCCAGGCCATGGCAGGCCCCGCGACAGCGGCCTATCTGATGCTGAAAGCAGGGCCCGCGCACCGGCCCGTCTACATTTTGTCCCTGTGGTTGCAGGCCTGGTGAGGGGGCGGGGTCATTTTATCGGGACCAGCGCTGCGCTTAAGGGCACACTGTTGTTTCATGATAGCGGTGGATTCGAGAGACGGAATGAAAGTCACTTTGCAAGCCCTGCGGCGCCAGCACGTCGAGCGGCTGATCATCGAGTCTGTGGATCTCAGTCTGTATATCGCGCACGCTCTTGTGGATGGGCAGCGTCTGCTCATCAGCGAGGCCGACGGCAGTCTGCTCAAAACCCGCAGTTTGCTGGACATGAAAAAGAAACTTTCCTGCGTCCAGAGCGCAGAACTGGTCCTCACCCAGCGCAGTCCCTTCGACGAGATGATTGGCCATAGCTTCCCGCCTGTAGACAACAGCCTTGAAGTCACTCTCGGGCCCGGTTATGAGGCGCTGCCACCTTGGCAGCAATGAAGCGTTTCAGCTTCCCGGGTACTGCCGCAGGGTTAAGGTCTTGCCGCGCTGCGTAAACTCGATGTGTTTCAGAAAGCTCATACCCAGCAGGATTTCATTCATCTCCAGACCCGGGGTGATTGAGGCATCGACATCGCGCAGCCGGATAGCGCCCACGCCGACCTCGCCCAGGTTTGTCTGGTAGCTGCGCGCGGTCCCGTTGGCCGTGCGGCTGAGAAACGGGCGCCCTCGGGGCAGCCCCAGCTTTTCAGCAATAGCCTCCGGTATGGCTACACCCGTGGCGCCCGTATCGAGAAGAAAAACCACACCCTCGCCATTGATCGTACCGCTGGTGACATAGTGGCCCATGCGGTTGCGGCGCAGAACGACTTCGCGGGTCCCGTCTTCGGTCAGTGCGCTGTCGATGCTGCGATTGGGGTTGCGCTGACGTTCCAGCACGTCTTCAAAATACAGGGCCAGCAGCGCCATGACCGAAATCCAAGCCAGCGCCTGCATCACCCGGCTTATACCCTTGTGTTTAACCGTGGGATCGTTCACCTGCCACCTTTTCCAACTAAGCACATATCCGGTCCTTGATACGCACGCGCGCGTTCGTGGACCAGTGCGTGGACTCGCCGGTAGCGCCTGCTCACTGTTATGATCGGTCTCACAATGGCGGCGGAGCCTGCAATGCTTTGCACCGTCTTACGCATTTGTGCCCGGTGGAATCAACATAATGACAATGGAGTCCTGGCAGGCGGTTAAAGGTAGCGAGCGCATCATCGCGGTGCTCGATGTGGCGCATGGCGTGGAGCAACAGGAACTCGAGCGCTATCTGCATGCTGCGGTCGAGGAGCATGCCATTGCTGCTGAGATTCGGGAAGTAGTGCTGCCAATCGCCCGCGATCCCGAGAATCCGCCGGCTGCGGCCCTGCAGCCGTTACTGGAAATGCCCGACGACACTTCGGTTTTGCCCTTGCGCGTGATATGGCGCAGTTCCCTCGAAGACAAGAGTGCTCGCCCGCGCCCCCGCGACCTTCTTTTTGGCAATCCACGGCGTCCCGGCATCGCCAAGGCCAAGCGCATTCTCCGTCAGCATCCCGAGCGGGTGGTCTGCATCGTGGGTCAACCCGCGACTCTCGCGGAATTGCGCAGTCGCCTCGAAACACGCCAGGGAACCACCGTGGACAACGCCGCGCTGGCGAGCTTCATAGCGGGCCAGGCGGGACTGGCGCTCGATGTGGCTGAACGCCGACTGCGTGGCAGTCGTTACAAGGTACCACGCCGGGTCGCCAACAACCTGCTGGCCAGTGGCAAGTTCCGGGAGGCTCTGGAGTCCCTGACGGTCGAAACCGGGCGCAGCGTGGAAGACCTTCGCGGAGAATCCGAGGAAATCATGCGCGAGCTGATTTCCCGCCCGCAGCCTTTCTGGCTGGATGTGATGGGGCAGCTCAACCACCTGGTGATGTCCCTCGGCTATGACGGTGATGTGGTGATTGATCACGAGGGTCTGGAGCGGATTCGCGCGCTCACTCGCGAGTACCCGACGGCCCTGCTGTGGACACACAAGACCCACGTGGACGGGTTTGCCGTTAACTCAGTGTGCTTTGACAACGACTTCCCTGCGCCGCATATCCTCGGTGGCGTGAACATGGCCTTCGCGGGAATGGGCTTCCTGGCGCGTCGCGCCGGTGCGATCTTTATCCGTCGCAGCTTCCAGGATGACCCGCTCTACAAAACGGTGTTGCGCCAGTACATCGGCTATTTGATGGAGAAACGCTTTCCCCTGTCATGGGCCTTCGAGGGTACCCGGTCGCGGGTCGGCAAGCTGATGCCGCCGCGCTACGGCCTGCTCAAGTACGTTATGGATTCGGCCCATGCAACCGGCGCTCAGAATTTACATATTGTGCCCATTTCAATCAGTTACGACATGATCGGTGATGTGAAGGACTACGCCTCGGAACAGTCCGGTGGGGTGAAGCGGCCGGAAAGTCTGCGCTGGTTTATCGGCTACCTGCGTGGTCTGCGCCAGCCCATGGGCAAGATTTACTTTGATTTTGGTGAACCCGTGGTACTGCCTGAGGTGCATTTCCCGGAGGATTCGCGGGAATTACAGCGGGTCGCTTTTGCGGTTGGGGTTGAGGTCAACCGGGTTACACCGATCACCTTGGCCTCTCTGCTGTGCATGGTACTGCTGGGAGCGGCGCCGCGGGCCCTGACGGCCGACGAGCTCCGCAGCGAGGTGGGGGCTCTGGTCGACTGGGCCCGCAAACGGGATATCCGCCTGACCCGAATCCTGCGCGAGCAGGATGATATCCAGACCAACGGCCTGGTCGACAAGATGATTGCGACCGGGCTGCTCACGCGCTACGACGATGGCCCGGAGCGGGTCTATACCATTGCCGCTGAGCAGCATGGCGTGGCCAGCTATTACCGCAACATGGCGATCCACTTCTTCGTAAACAAGTCGATTATTGAGCTCTCGCTGATGCGTATGTCGCAGCTGGAACTCACGAGCACGGAGGATTTCTGGGAGGAAGCGGAGCGCTTGCGTGACTATTTCAAGTTCGAGTTCTTCTATGCACCGAGTGACCAGTTTCGCACCGATATCGGCGCGGAACTATCGCGCTACCAGCCCCACTGGGAGGCCGCGCTCGCCGAACCGGGTGCGGCGCAGGCTATCTTCAATCGCCTGCAGCCGCGTATGGCACATGCGGTGCTGCTGCCCTTCGTGGAGGCTTACCGGGTGGTCGCCGATGTGCTCGCCCGACAGCCCCTTGGCGCGGAATTCACAGAGAAGGACTGTGTCCAGCAGTGTCTCACCTATGGGCGACAGGCCTACCTGCAGCGGCGTATCAGTTCCGAAGCCTCTATTGGCAAGCTTCTGTTTACCAACGGCTACCGTCTCATGGAGAACCGCAATCTACTTGCTGAGGGCGGCGAGGATCTCGCCGAACAACGCCTGCAGATGGCTCAGGGGTTCCGCGAGCTGCAGCGTCGTCTGGAGCGAGTTCGTGCGGCGGCCCTGCCCTGAGCATCGCGGCCAACCGATAGCCAGGACACTCAGTCAAGAGGCGGAATTCAAAGCACCAGCCCCGTCCACAGGATGCACAGTTTCTCTACGCGGGGACAGAGCACAACCTCATCCACATGAGGAAGGTCTTCGTTTACGATCCTTCCACGGTAGCCGGTGGTCTGAAGGCTCGTTACACAGATATCATCGCCCAGGCACGCGAGTCGGTGAGCGCTAATGACAGTTAGTGAGTTTTCTCTGGCGGTAACTGGTGCCGGCGCTGCCTACGGTGCTGTCCGCGCCTTTACCGCAACATCGGGCCCGGGTCTGGCCCTGATGACAGAAAGCATCGGTCTTGCGGTCGCCAGCGAAACCCCCATTACCATACTCAACGTCATGCGCGGGGGCCCTCTACGGGCCTTCCCACGAGATCCGAACAGAGCGATCTCGATATTGCCCTGCATGGCTTACACGGCGACGCGCCGCATCTGGTGACCGTACCCCTATCCATTGCCGACTGCTTGTTCACCACAGGCTGGAGCGTGCAGCTTGCGGAGCAATTGCAAACTCCTGCGATTGTGTTGTCTGACCAGTTCCTCGGACAGTCCACGGCGATTATCACGGGGCCTGAAGAGCAGGCGCTATTCGCGGCTCACCGTGCGCACGACACGGGCAGCGATAGCGGCAATCCGCCCAACGCGCCGCGCTATGCGATTACCGACTCGGGCATTTCAGCACGCTCGGTACCTGGCGACGTGGACAGGCGATTGACCGCCGACGGTCTTGAGCATAACGAGCGGGGCACACCCAGCGCGTCTGCGGGGGATCATCGCGCGCAACTGGACAAGCGGGCGCGTACACAGCCTGACGTTGCCCGGCCCTGTGCCCCTGGTCGCCCGCACGATTGCCAACAGCGTACGAGAGGTGCTTGCGCACGAATGACCTGATCAAGCTGCGACCCCGGGATTACAAGTCTGCGCTCAAGCCGATCTGGTGTCCGGGTTGCGGCCGTTTTTCCGTGCACAACGCTATCGCCAAGGCAGCGGCTGCACGGGGCCTTGGCAAAGACGACAGCGTGTTGGTGTCTGGTACCGGTTGCTCTTCGCGGCTGCCGGCCTATATCGACAGCTACGGCTTTCACGGAGTGCCCGGGCGCGGTCTGGCGGTTGCACAGGGGCTGACGGTCGCGCGACCAGAGCTGACCGTTATTGCCCTGGGCGGCGATGGAGACGGCTTCTTTATCGGCGGCAACCACTGCATTCATGCCTGCCGCCGCAATGTCGATATTACCTATATCGCCATGGACAATGAGGTGTACGGCATGACCAAGGGGCAGGCATCGTCCACCTCGCCGACGGATTGGGATCACAGCAAGCTCACTCCCCACGGCCCTGGGGTGCGACCTTTCAAACCAGCTGCCATGGCGCTGGCGGCGGGAGCTCCCTTTATCGCCCGGGGTTATTCGGGCAACTCCAAGCAGATTGCGAAGCTGTTGGCCGA
Source organism: Halieaceae bacterium (assembly GCA_047635315.1). Classification (GTDB taxonomy): domain Bacteria; phylum Pseudomonadota; class Gammaproteobacteria; order Pseudomonadales; family Halieaceae; genus Congregibacter. Next base: position 6,529 of record JBLIIW010000007.1, read on the forward strand.
CGCTATCGCTTTCCCCGGATTGAGCCTCCTGCACATCCTGTCCCAGTGCATCACCGACTGTCCGAAGCAGACAGATTGGAAGTCCGTGGTGCATGAGTGTGAGACTGCGCCGGCCAGCAATGCGCGGGATGCGGCGGGATTGTTTCTCGACGATGACGGTTTTCAGACCGCTTTGTTGTACCGCGATCAGCGACCCACCTGGCCGCCGCCAGCGGGTGATGTGGAGGATGCTAAGATAGTCTTTAATGATCTCGGTGCGGCCTTCGCCGTGCTGCGAGGAGGCTCCAATGAGCAGTAACGAGGCTTTGCTGACATTTTCTGCCTACACCACAGAGTTGGAGCAGGAAGCGCATGAGCGTTATGCAAAGCTCGCTGACTCGATGGCTGCACACCACAGCAAGGTTGTGGCCGATTTTTTCGGCCGGATGGCCGAGGAGGTCAGCAATCACCTCGCCGAAGTGACGTTGCGCTGCTCCGGAGAGGATCTGCCGGTGATTCGTGCCTGGCAATTCGGCTGGCCAGGCACGGAATCGCCGGAGACGGCGAGTTACGAGGCCGTGCACTACCGCATGACACTGCGCGAGGCGATGATGCTGGCGCTGGCCAATGAGCGCGCGGCAGAGTCCTTCTACCGGGGTTACGGTTTACGCAGCCAGGATGCCAGCGTGCAGCGCCTCGCCGCGGAGGAGATTTCCCACGCACAGCAACTGGAGCTGATGTTGCAGGATGTTCCCGAGGTCAGTGAGCTGGCGCGGGAAGAAAACGACCCCCCGGTCGCTCCGGAGCAGCTGGTGCGGCCCGGGATTCGACAGACTATCGTGGGACAGTTACCACTGCCGAGCAGGACCCTTTGCCGGTCTGCCTGGAGAACATCTACTGTCGCCCTGCTCAGTGTCTTGTTACTAGGTGCCAGCGTGTGTGCGACTGCGCAGAATCTGCGGCTTACGCTTGCGGCTGAACCGCCCGGGGCGGGCGTCTACACTACGCGCGTTAGCGATGCGCTTTCCCTGACCGTCGCCGCGGGCCAGCGCGTCAGCTTTGCCCGCAGTGAGGGTCGCGACTACCGGCTGCAGTCTTCCGGAGGGTTGTTCTGGGCACAGGTTCAGGAAGTGCCGCGGGAAGCCGAATTCGTCGCGATTACGCCGCTGCTGCGCGAAGACGGCAGCTTTGAGGTGACCCTGGAGGTGAGTCGCAAGAGTGCCGGGCGGCAGCAGAGCTACAGTTCAGAGTTGCTGGCGACACCCGGAACGTGGACACAGCTGTTCGGTCCGGCGACGCAACACTCGCGCAGCACCAAGGTCTACGGAACCCAGCAGCTTGCCGGGGAAAGCCTGTACCTTCTGCTGGAACCTCTGGGCGATTGAGTCTCCGACTGAAGCGCTCCGGCACGATCCCTGCTGAACGATGTCCCGTGAATTATCGTGTGCAGCGCGACGATTTGCGCGCGCAGCGTTGGCCGCGTAAACCGCGCAGCAATGTCTTTACTGGTCCTCGAGCGCCTGGGCTACGGCCTCGAGACGGGAGCAGGCGGTTTCCAGGCGGGCGGAGAGATGTTCCTCTGTGCCGGGTGCGGCGTTCGCTGCAGCGAGGCTGCGCCAAATCGGCTCCAGCAGTAGCCCCACGTGACTGTCCAGACCCTGCGCACCGTGCCTGTAGAGATGCGTGCGCATCCCGTACTCCAGGGTGCCGAAATAGAGGTCGCGAGCGAGTCGTGTGTCGACATCTTTCCGAATTTCGCCGCGCTCAATACCCTCGCGAACGATGCGATCCAGATAGCCCACATAGCGGCGATTCAGGCTGCGTATCGGCGAGTCCTGGCTCTGGCCCAGGTATTCCAGATCGACGCCCACATAGACCTGCAGGAGACGCATCATCAGCGCACTGTCCGCGGCGAGGGATGTCACGTGGTGCAGAGCCATACTGTGTAACCTGCCCCGGGTATCCATGACCGTGTCGAGTATTTCCGCCGCGTGCGGGTTCAGGACGTCGTTGTAGAAATGATCGAGGATGCCCAGCATCAATTCGTTCTTGCTGCCGAAATAGTGAAATATGGTCCCTTCCGATACGCCTGCGGCGGCGGCGATCTTGCGTGTCGATGTGGCGTGGAAACCCGCCGAAGCGAAGAGCTCCGTGGCGGCGCCCAGAATCGCTCGCTCGCGCTCCTCCAGACGCGCTCTGGAGCGGCGCCGTACCTTGTTTACCATCCTGTGATCGCCGCCTGATGCATGTGTCTCTCGATAGTGTTCGGTGCCTGAACCATAGCGCGTCACCGATAGTGGGTAAACGTAATTGAGCAATGCTAGGCATATATTGAGTGATACTTGACAATAATCAAGTGCCGCATACTATTCAGCTGTCCGATGATCATGCTACTGCAGCACTTTCATCGATGTATCGGGATCGACATCCGATAGCGGCTAACGCTAACGCTGGATCAGCGCAGGATAGAAAACGCATGGCAGAACTGTCGAGTATTCGGATCGGGGGAGCATCGGGATTCTGGGGCGATGCGGCGCTGGCAACGCCGCAACTCCTCGCGACCGGCCGGGTGGATTACCTGGTCTACGACTATCTGGCAGAGATCACCATGTCCATCATGGCGCGTGCGCGGGCGGCGGATCCCGCTAGAGGCTATGCAACCGATTTCGTCTCTTCGGCAATGGCACCCAATCTTGCGACCATCGCCCAGCAGGGGGTCAAGGTGGTCGCCAACGCCGGGGGCGTGAACCCGCGAGCCTGTGCGGAGGCACTGCGCGAGCAAATCGTCGCCCAGGGTCTGGATCTGCGCGTGGCCGTAGTGCTCGGCGATGACCTCAGGGAGCGCGCTGCCGAATTTTCAGAGCATGTGGAAATGTTCAGCGGCGACGCTTTCCCGGACCCGGAAAAGATCGCCAGTATCAACGCCTACCTGGGGGCTTTTCCCATTGCCGCGGCGCTTTGTGCGGGCGCAGACATTGTGATCACCGGGCGCTGTGTAGACAGTGCGGTTACTCTTGGCGCCTGCATTCACGCCTTTGACTGGGGGCGCGACGATTTTGACCGGCTGGCCCAGGGCAGCCTCGCCGGTCATATTCTCGAGTGCGGCACCCAGGCCACGGGCGGTAACTTTACCGATTGGGAAAGCGTTGTGGACACGCTCCCCCAGGCCGGTTATCCCATCGCCGAGGTGCTGGCGGATGGCTGTTTCAGGCTAAGCAAGCCTGAGGGTAGCGGCGGTCTGGTAAGCCCGGGTACCGTCGGGGAGCAGATGCTCTACGAAATCGGCGATCCCTGTGCCTACCTGCTTCCCGATGTCGTGTGCGACTTTTCCGCAGTCGAGATCAGGCAGCTGCAGCCCGATCTGGTGGAAGTGAGTGGGGCTCGGGGGCGCGGCGCCCCGGACAGCTTTAAGGTCTGCGCAACCTGGGCAGATGGCTTTCGCTCGGGGCAGGTATGGACCATGTATGGCCGCGATGCCGGACTGAAGGCCTTACATCTCGCAGACGCTATCTTCTCCCGCAGCGAATCGATGCTGGAGGGCCAGGGCCTGGCACCGCTCAGCGAGACCAGCGTGGAGGTGCTGGGCGTAGAGACGCACTTTGGCGCTGCGGCGCGGCGTGAGAACGCGCGTGAGGTCGATGTGAAAATCGCTGCCAAGCACCCGAGTGCCAAGGGCATCGGAGTTTTTCTCAAGGAGATGGTGGGCCTGGCACTGACCGCACCGCCCGGATTGACCGGCTTCGCCGGCGCGCGACCCAAGCCAACGCCGGTAGTGCGCCTCTTCTCTTTTGTGCTTGGCAAATCCGCTTTAAACCCGGTGGTCGAGCTCGAGGGCGAGGTTGTCGCGGTTTCCGGTGTTGACGCAGGGAGCGCGATCCGCCCGCCGGATAGTGTCCCGCCGCCGGAAGACGTGCCCGCAGATGAGGAGGCGGTCGAGCTCCCCCTGGAAACACTCGCCTTCGGCCGCAGTGGCGATAAAGGGGACAAGGCCAATATCGCTATTCTTGCGCGGCACGCGGATTTTCTGCCTTTTATTGCCGGGGCTCTCAGCGAGGCGCGGGTGGCTGAGTATTTCGCGCATTTTCTCGCGCCGGGCCAGCTGCGGCCCGTGGAACGCTTTTATTTGCCCGGCACCCATGCGCTCAACTTCCTGCTTCACGACGTGCTCGGCGGGGGAGGAATAGCCAGTTTGCGCGCGGACCCGCAGGGCAAGGGCTACGCGCAGCTGCTGCTCGCTGAGTCCGTCTGGATTCCCCGGGAGTTGGCCCACAGGCACGGGGTTCTGCCCGAGAATCCGGATGCTCAATGGAGATCTGCCCATGGGGAATAGCCCAGCGCCTTTTGATTCCGCCCTGAGCGAGGGCAGCGCTGCCTTCGCCCGCAACCGCGCCGATCATCTGGCGTTGATTGCGCGCATGAACGAGATTCTCGATCGTGCGCGCACGCTCTCGGATGGCGCAAAACCGCGCTTTGAGCGACGTCGGCAGCTGTTGCCCCGGGAGCGTCTGGCGCGGCTGCTGGATCCCGGGTCGCCGTTTCTCGAAATCGGCAACATGGCGGGTTTTCTCGTGGATGATGCCAATGCGCAAAGCTCTGTACCCGGGGCCACGCAAATTGCCGGGATCGGCTACGTCAACGGTGTTCGCTGCATGCTGCAAGTGGATGACTCGGGCATCAACGCCGGCGCCATGACCCGCACGTCCACCCGCAAGGGCTGCCGCATCATGGATATCGCGCTGCAGCAGCGCCTGCCCTTTGTGCATCTTGTGGAAAGTGCGGGCGCCAACCTGCTCGGCTATGAGGTCGAAATGTGGATGGCGGGCGGCGGTATTTTTGCGCGTCTGGCCCGCCTCTCAGCCGCCGGCCTGCCGACGATGACTGTTCTACACGGCGCCTCCGCAGCCGGAGGGGCCTACATGCCCGGCCTGAGCGACTACGTGGTCGGTGTAAAAGACAATGGCAAGGCCTATCTTGCGGGCCCGGCCCTGCTCAAGGCGGCCACCGGTGAGGAGGCGGATGACGCTGCCCTGGGCGGTGCGGCGATGCACGCCTCGGTCACCGGTCTGGTTGAGTATCTGGCCGAGGATGACGCGCACGGCATTTCCATCTGTCGTGAGCTACTTGGTCGACTGGACTGGAATCGCCATTGCCCGCGGCCCCTGGAGAGTGATTTTGACGAACCGCTTTACCCGGCGGAGCAGCTACTCGGTGTGGTCCCGGTGGATTATCGGCAGCCTTACGACGCTCGCGAGGTCGTTGCGCGGATCGTTGATGGATCGAGTTTTCTGGAATTCAAACCCGCCTATGGCATCACCCTGCTGTGCCTGCAGGCGTCGGTGCACGGTTTGCCGGTGGGTATTGTCTGCAACAACGGACCGATCGACCCCGATGGAGCGACCAAGGCGGCGCAGTTCATACAGCTCTGCGATCAGTCCCAGACGCCGCTGCTGTTTCTGCAGAACATCACTGGTTACATGGTCGGCACGCAGTATGAGCAGGCCGGCATGATCAAACACGGTGCAAAGATGATTCAGGCGGTGACCAATGTGCGTGTACCGCGTATCACACTGATGATCGGCGCCAGTTTCGGCGCCGGCAATTACGGTATGTGTGGTCAGGGTTACGACCCGGCTTTCGTCTTTTCATGGCCAAATATTCAAATTGGCGTAATGGGCGGAGAGCAGGCGGCCAAAACCATGTCAGAGGTGTTCCGCGCGGGAGCGGCCCGCAAGGGACGCGAGGTAGATGAGGGCATGCTTGCGGAACAGGAAGCCCGGGTTATCGCCCTCTATGATCGGCAGTCGGACGCTTTCTATACCTCCGGGCGCATGCTTGACGACGGCCTGATCGATCCGCGCGACAGCCGCCAGGTGATCGCTATGGCGCTACAGACCTGCTGGGAATCCCGCCATCGTCGGCTACAGCCCAACGCCTTTGGCGTAGGGCGCATGTGACTGAGAGGAGAGCAAAATGCTACCCACTGTAAAGAATCTGCTGCTGGAGGAGGCCGGCGACACGCTGACGATCTGGTTGAATCGGCCGGAGACACGCAACGCGCTGTCCCAGGCTATGGCCGATGAGTTGGCCGAGGTGTTTGAAGCTCTGCCTGGTGAACCCTACCGCTTTGTTGTGCTGCGCGGTCGCGGGGGCAGTTTTTGCTCCGGCGGCGATCTGAAGATGTTCCGCAGTGTGTTTCAGGCCGGAGCGCCGCGCGAGGACATCGTCGCGTTCAACGCTGACTTTGGACGCATGATGGGGGCTATCCGCCGACTGCCGCAGCTGTTTATCGTTGCCATCGAGGGCTTCGCTATGGCCGGTGGTCTGGGTATTGCCTGCCTCGCGGATGTGGTGGCTACGGTTGCTGACGCGCGTTTTGCGCTGACAGAAGTCACCCTGGGTATTCCGCCGGCGCAGATCACCCCGGTGGTCATTCGGCGTATCGGTGCATCGCAGGCGCGGCGACTCCTGCTGACTGCCCAGCGCTTTGATGGCAACGAGGCCCATCGGCTTGGCTTCGCGCATTTTGTCGAGCCGGACCGGGAAGCGCTGGACGAGCGTATCTGCTCGTTGCTGCACGAGGCACGCAAAGGCGCCCCCGGGGCCATCGCTCTGACCAAAGACATCATTAATGCCAGCGCGGAACTCGAAGAGCAGGCGCTGGTGCAATTTGCGGCGGAGCGCTTCGCCGACGCCATGCTGGGCGACGAGGCCCGGGAAGGGATGGCGGCTTTTGCGGAGAAACGTTCGACCAGCTGGGCGAGCGCCGGCGAGGTTGAGACATGAGTAGAGCTTTTGACAGTGTGCTGATCGCCAACCGGGGTGAGATTGCCCTGCGCATCATGCGCACGGCAAAGGCCGAGGGTTACCGGACCATCGCCGTATATTCCGAGGTGGATGCGCAGTCTCCCCATGTGCTGTTTGCGGATGAAGCGGTGCTTATTGGCCCGGCGCCGGTGGCTGAATCCTATCTGAATCAAGCCCGTATTCTGGCCGCTGCCGGACTCGCAAAGGCCGGGGCCATTCATCCCGGTTACGGCTTCCTCTCGGAGAACGCGGAGTTTGCCCAGGCCTGCGCAGCCGAGGGGATCGTGTTCATCGGCCCGTCGCCTGCTGCCATAGCGATCATGGGCAACAAGGCGGTTGCCAAGCGGCGCATGCTGGAGTCTGGTGTTCCCTGCGTGCCGGGTTACCAGGACAGTGAGCAATCTGATGAGGCCCTGACGGCTGCCGCCGCGCAGCTTGGTTTTCCATTGATGGTAAAGGCTGCCGCCGGGGGGGGCGGGCGCGGTATGCGTTTCGTGGCGGCGCCAAGTGAGCTGGCCTCGGCCCTCTCGGCGGCCCGTTCTGAGGCGCAGACCGCCTTTGGCAGCGCTGAACTGATTCTGGAGAAAGCTGTGCTGCGACCCCGGCATGTGGAGATTCAGGTTTTCGGTGATAGCGCGGGCAATGTGATTCACCTGGGGGAGCGCGATTGCTCCGTGCAGCGGCGGCATCAGAAAGTCGTGGAGGAATCGCCGTGTCCGGTGTTATCCCCGGCCCTGCGCACGGCGATGGGAGAGGCCGCGGTGGCGGCGGCGCGCAGCATTGAATATCTGGGCGCCGGTACCGTCGAGTTTCTGCTCGATGCCCAGGGCAACTTCTATTTCCTGGAGATGAATACGCGTCTGCAGGTTGAGCACCCGGTTACTGAAATGGTGACGGGCTGCGATCTCGTCGCCTGGCAGCTTGCTGTCGCCCAGGGCGCTACCTTGCCTCTCAGTCAGGATGAGGTCCGCCAGCGAGGGCACGCGATTGAGGTGCGACTCTATGCGGAGGATACGGGGCAGGACTTCCTTCCCGCGAGCGGTACGGCACTAGCGTGGAATCCACCGGTGGGGGAGGGCATCCGCGTCGATCATGGTTTGCTTTCAGGTCAGGTTATTTCGCCCTTCTACGACCCGATGATGGCCAAACTTATCGCTTACGGAGAGGACCGCGAAACAGCGCGCAGACGCTTGCTGCGCGCACTTCGCGAGACGGTAATCTTCGGCATTGAGAGCAACCGGGAGTTTCTCATTGAGGTGCTGGCCAGGCCGGCCTTTATCCGCGGCGAGGCGACCACCGCGTTCATTGCGGAGGAGTTTCCCGACGGGACCGTGGCGCTGCCCGTAGGCGACGAACAGCTGTGTTTTGCGGCGCTCCTGCAATACCTGCAGATGCTTGAGGATTCCCGGCAGCGCCGCATCAGCGTCCGCGCGGGGTTTTCCGCAGGGAGCGGAGCGCTCGATCTTCGCAGCCGCTTCGCCTACGCCACTGCAGACGGGCTCCGGGAGCTGTCCCTGCGTGAGCGCGCCGGGGGTTGTTATGAGCTGATCCTTGACGGCGAGGTCCACGAACTCGAACTGATCGAGCGGGAATCCCAGCGCATACGCGTGGTCTGCGACGCACTGCAGTGCACGGTCAGCTACTGTTTCCCCGCGCCGGGTGAGGTTGCCCTGCAATGGCGAGGGCGGGCGCTAACGCTGCGCAATGAACTCGCCTTTAGCGCGCCGGAGGAGGATGCCGCGGGTAGTGGCGCCGTGACTGCGCCCATGCACGGTAATCTGGCGCGCTTGATGGTGGCCCTCGGCGACTCGGTTAGCGTGGGAGATGAGTTGGCGGTCATGGAGGCCATGAAAATGGAGCACCGTCTCCTGGCCGGTATCGACGGCACCGTAGCGCAACTGTACGCCAGGGAAGGGGATCAGCTCGCCGCAGGTGCTCTGGTGCTTGAAATCGCCGTCCCGGACAGTCCCTAGAATTTTCCTGCGGGCGCTGCCGCCGTGCAGCGGCCACATATAGATCCATGAAAGATGGCTGCATCTGGCCCATGTCTGGCGGTGCCCGGGAGAGCAAAAACCCAGTAACGTACAGGGTCTTTTACTTGACTAAAATAGTAGGAGATGCAACACTCCTCACTCATCCGAACGTGCTCGGGAACCCAGATATGCGCTTAACTACCAAAGGACGGTATGCCGTCACCGCGATGCTGGATCTCGCGCTTCATGAGATGCATGGCCCGATCCGCCTGGCGGCGATCTCCGAGCGGCAGGGGATTTCCTTGTCGTATCTAGAGCAGCTATTCGCCCATCTGCGACGCGAAGGGTTGGTCAAGAGCGTGCGCGGCCCCGGCGGTGGCTATCGATTAAAGCTCGGTGCTGCTCAGATAAGTGTCGCTGAGGTGGTTGCTGCGGTTAACGAGGACACGGATGCCACCCGCTGTGGCGGCAAGGTTGATTGTCATGACGGGGATACCTGCCTGACACACCACCTGTGGATGGACCTGTCGGACCGCATTCGGGGCTTCCTGTCGGATATCACCCTGGCTGACCTAGTGGCTCGCCGGGAAATTCGCGATATTTCCGACCAGCAGGTGCTGCGCGAAAAAGAAAGGGATGAGAGCCGTATCGTCCTAAGTACGATCTGAAAGGCGGCTGCCGCGCTCAAGCGCGCAGTCGTACAAACGTAAAAGCCAGCACAAGCGGGCTCCAGCAGGCGAAGGAAATCAGAATGTCTCAGGAAGTTATTGACAGCAGGATAAGCAAGGAGTACTCGGCGGGTTTTGTTACCGATATCGAGTCAGACACGCTGCCCCCAGGTCTTAATGAAGACGTTATCCGCTTTATTTCGACGCGCAAGCAGGAGCCAGACTGGTTGTTGGAATGGCGCCTTGAGGCGTACCGCGACTGGCTGGCCATGGATACACCGCACTGGGCCCATGTGCACTACCCGGCCATCGATTTTGATAGCATTTCCTACTTCTCATCTCCAAAGGATATGAATGACGGGCCAAAGAGTCTGGAGGAGGTGGATCCAGAGCTTCTGAGAGTCTACGAGAAGCTGGGGATCCCTCTGCACGAGCAGGAAATGCTCGCCGGTGTTGCTGTCGACGCGGTGTTTGATTCGGTTTCTGTTGCTACGACTTTTCGCAGCAAGCTTGCAGAGTCCGGCGTCATCTTTTGCCCGCTATCTGAAGCCGTGCATGAGCACCCGGAACTGGTACGCAAATACCTGGGCAGTGTTGTTCCGCGTCGAGATAATTACTACGCCGCATTGAACAGCGCCGTATTCAGTGATGGCTCCTTTGTGTATATCCCCAAAGGCGTGCGCTGTCCCATGGAGCTGTCTACCTACTTCCGGATTAATGAGGCCAAGACCGGCCAGTTCGAGCGCACCCTCATCATTGCGGAAGAGGGCAGCCACGTTAGCTATCTGGAGGGTTGTACGGCTCCCATGCGGGACGAAAACCAGCTGCACGCGGCGGTTGTCGAACTGGTTGCCCTGGACGATTCACAAATCAAGTATTCCACCGTACAGAACTGGTATCCGGGCGATGCTGAGGGCAAGGGTGGCATCTACAACTTTGTGACCAAGCGCGGTGTCGCGCACAGGAACAGCAAGATTTCCTGGACCCAGGTAGAAACCGGCTCCGCGATCACCTGGAAATATCCGAGCTGCATCCTGCGCGGAGACAACAGCGTCGGCGAGTTTTACTCCGTGGCACTTACCAACAACATGCAGCAGGCCGACACGGGCACCAAGATGATCCATCTTGGTAAAAATACCCGGTCCACGATTATTTCCAAGGGCATCTCAGCGGGTAAGAGCTCAAACGCCTATCGGGGCCTGGTACGCATGAGTCCACGCGCGGACGGTGCGCGTAATTATACGCAGTGTGACTCCCTGCTGATCGGCGACCGCTGCGCTGCGCACACCTTTCCCTATATAGAGAGCAGGAACCCGAGCGCTATTGTTGAGCACGAGGCGACTACTTCGACGGTCAGTGATGATCAGCTGTATCTCTGTCAGCAGCGGGGTATGGATGTGGAAAAGGCCGTATCCATGATCGTCAACGGATTTTGTAAAGAAGTGTTTAAGGAGCTTCCCATGGAGTTTGCCGTAGAAGCCGGGAAGCTGCTCGAAGTAAGTCTTGAAGGCTCGGTGGGTTAACGCTGGGCCTCGACAGCCAAAATTGGGAGTAGGCAGATTATGTTGAAGATAGTAGACCTGCACGCGCAGGTAGATGGTAAGGAGATTTTGCGTGGACTGAGCCTTGAGGTCGGCGCGGGTGAGGTGCACGCCATCATGGGTCCGAATGGCTCGGGCAAGAGCACCCTTGGTCACGTTCTCGCCGGGCGTCCGGGCTACGAGGCCACCTCCGGCAGCGTGACTTTCGATGGGGAAGACTTGCTGGCTATGGATACCGAAGAGCGAGCCCGCAGTGGCCTCTTCCTGGCTTTTCAATATCCCGTAGAGATTCCCGGCGTCAGCAATATGGAGTTTATGAAGGCTTCCGTGGATGCGCTGCGCGAGCATCGCGGCGAAGCCGCTCTGGATGCCGTCAGCTTCATGAAACGAGCCCGGGCCGCCGCGGTGGCGGCCGACTTGGCTCCGGAGTTTCTCAAGCGTGGGGTCAACGAAGGTTTTTCCGGTGGCGAAAAGAAGCGCAACGAGTTGATCCAGATGATGCTCCTCGAGCCCCGTTTGTGTCTGATGGATGAAACCGACAGCGGTCTGGATATCGACGCATTGCAGGTTGTGTCCGAGGGTGTAAACAACATGCGCAGCCCAGACCGCGCCTTTGTGCTGATTACGCATTACCAACGCCTTCTGGACTTCGTTGAACCGGATCAGGTGCACGTGCTGTCAGAGGGCCGTATCGTTCGCTCCGGGGACAAGAGTCTGGCCCTACAGCTTGAGGACCAGGGCTATGCCTGGCTTGCGGGCGAGGTCGCCTGATGTCCAGTTTTATGCAGCAGCCGCTGGCCGATGCAGCGCAGCGCGCTCCCCACTGGCTACAGTCGCTTCAGGCCCGCGGGTTGTCGCAGTGGCAGGGCGTTGCGCTTCCCACACGCCGTTCGGAAAACTGGAAGTACACCAGTCTCCGCGCCCTGCGCGATGATTACCAACTCGCCGAAGCCACAGCAGAGCCGCTCGAGTCACTACCCGTCGCGTTGAGCGAAGGCTTTTCCGGCCCCTGTCTGGTTTTTGTCGATGGTGTCTACCAGAGCGCTTTTTCCGACACCGATATGCCTGATGGGCTGAGTGTCTGTCGCTTCGAGGAAGCCAGCGATGAGCAGGCGGCGCGTATCGCAGAGCATTTGAATAGCGCTCTGGATGTGAGCGAGCACCAGTTTGCGGCGCTCAATACGGCGACCTTGCGAGACGGTGTATTTGTAGACATTGCCGCTGACGCGCAACTGCTGGAACCGCTGCGGGTGCTGTGGTTACTGCGGGCGAATGAGCGTCCCACGGCCGTGAACCAGCGGCTATTGGTGCTGGCTGGCACGGGTTCCCGGGCGGCGGTAGTTGAGCAGTTTGTTTCTCTTGAGGGGGCGCAGGCGAGCTTTTGCAACGGCGTCACCGAGTTGCTGGTCGGCGCCAACGCGCGGCTGACACATTACCGTTTGCATGAGGAGTCTGGTGAGGCCGTGCACATCGGCGGTGTGCACGCGCGTCTGGAGCGCGACGCGCATCTGCAGGGATTTCATCTGGCTTTTGGCAGTGTGCTGAAGCGTCTGGATCTGGTGATGCATCATGTTGGAAAAGGTGCGCATCTTGATCTGAATGGCGTTTACCTGCCGCGCCATAGCGAGCATATCGACTATCACACGACCATCGAGCACGCGGTGCCTCACTGCACCAGCGATGAGATTTTCAGAGGTATTATTGCTGACAAGGCGAGTGCGGTTTTCAATGGCCGCATCCATATCCACCCGGATGCCCAGAAGACCCGCGCGGAGCTGTCGAACCGCAACCTGCTGACCAGCGCCGATGCTCAGGTTTATAGCAAGCCAGAGCTGGAGATCTACGCTGACGACGTGCTGTGCGCCCACGGCGCTACTGTCGCCCAGCCGGACGAACTGAGCCTGCACTACCTGCGCACGCGCGGTGTCTCCAGGGCAGAAGCCGAGGTGATGCTGAGCTTCGGTTTTATCAACGAGCTCATCGAAGGACTGGAAATTGAGTCTGTGCGTGCTTATCTACGGCCGTTGCTCGCGGCGCGCTTTGCGCGGGGTTCGGAGTTTTCGAGGCATAGTATATGAGTTCCTTGCAGGCGGTGGACGATCGCATTTTCGACGCCAAGCGCATTCGCGCCGATTTCCCGATACTGTCACAGACTATTCACGGTCAACCGCTGGTCTATCTCGACAACGCCGCGACTACGCAGAAGCCCGAGTTTGTGATCGACGCGATCAGCAACTACTACCGCTGTGATAACGCCAATGTGCATCGTGGTGTGCACACCCTGTCAGACCGGGCGACGCGGCACTTTGAAGATGCGCGAGAGGCTGTCAGCGAATTTTTGAACAGTCCCGCAAGCCGCCAGATCATCTGGACCCGGGGCGCTACCGAGGCGATTAATCTGGTCGCGCAGAGCTGGGGGCTGGACAATTTACGGCCGGGTGACAGGGTGCTGGTGTCCTGGCTTGAGCATCATTCGGATATCGTTCCCTGGCAGATGGCCGCGGAACGCTGTGGGGCTGAGGTAGTGCCCATCCCGGTCACCGCCGATGCGGAGATTGATCTCGATGCTCTCGATGCGCTGCTCGATGAGCGTGTTCGGCTGGTGGCGGTGAATCACGTTTCCAATGCCCTGGGAACGATCAATCCGGTGGCAGAGATTGCCCGGCGGGCGCACGCGGTGGGTGCACTGATGCTGGTCGACGGCGCCCAGGCGGTAGGTCATTGGGATGTTGATGTGCAGGCGCTTGGCTGCGATTTTTATTGCTTCTCGGGGCATAAGCTCTTTGGCCCCACCGGCATTGGCGTGCTGTGGGGACGCGAGGAATTGCTCGAGGCCATGCCGCCGTTCCTCGGCGGTGGTGAGATGATCGAGAACGTGTCCTTTGCGGGTACGACCTTCAACAGCCTGCCCTTCAAATTCGAGGCCGGCACCCCAAATATAGCTGGAGTTGTCGGCCTTGCGGCGGCGATTCGGTACCTGGGGAGCATCGACCGTCGTGCGGCGGCGGCCCATGAGGACGCATTGCTGGCGGCGACGATCGAAGCCGCCGGAGAAATCCCCGGCCTGAAGCGTATTGGCCATCCGGAGCGGAGCGCGGGCATCTTCAGTTTTGTGCTGGATGGCTGTCATCCATCCGACGTGGGTATGTTGCTCGATGAACAGGGTATTGCGGTGCGCACGGGGCATCATTGTGCGCAGCCGCTGATGGCGCGTTTCGATTTACCGGGTACGGTGCGTGCTTCTTTTGCAATGTATAACAGCTTTGCGGATGTCGAACGCCTGGTAGAAGGTGTTCGCAAGGCGCAGACGCTGTTTGCGCCGCGCTGAAAGAGGAGATTGACTACGGTGAGTGTAGAGACCTTTGAAATGGATACGCCGCTGCGAGTGACCTCGGCGGCGGCGGAGCATTTTCGCAACAGCCTGCAGGGCGCGGGCAAGGCGGCTGTGCGTATCAGCGTGCAAGAAAGCGGTTGTACCGGTTTCAAGTATGTTCTGGAAGATGTCGATGCGGGTAACTCCGGCGATAGCAGCTTGTTACTCGATAATGGCATATGCCTCTATGTGGATGCCTCGGCTGTTGATTTCCTGCGCGGAACAGAGCTGGATCTTGCCCTAGAGGGTATTAACAAAGTCCTCAAGTTCAATAACCCCAACGTTGTGGCCGAGTGCGGCTGCGGCGAGAGCTTCAGTGTAGGCTGATTATGTCGTCACAGGAGAGAACACTTCTTACCACCCGTCGTGAGGTACTTGGGCGTTTGGTGCCCGTGGGCGATCCAGTCAGCGTGCCCGCAGACAGTTTTGTGACCCTGACCCAGTCCCTGGGGGGTAACTACACGATTGTCTATAACGGCAACATGGTGCGCATCGATGGCACGGATGCCGATGCTCTCGGGCTTGAGGGGCTCACCCTGAGCTTTGTGCCGCCTGCAGACCGGCAGATAAGCGAGGCCCAGCTTTGGGAAGCGCTGCGTACGGTGTTTGACCCGGAGATACCGGTGGATCTGGTTAATCTTGGGCTGATCTACGGCGTGCAGATTGATCAGGCGGCCGGGCGAGTCAGCGTGTCCATGACACTCACGGCTCCCGGTTGCGGTATGGGCCCGGTGCTGGTGGGTGACGCTGAGCATCGCCTGCGCATGGTGCCCTTTGTGAAAGATGTTGTTGTAGTCCTGGTGTTTGATCCACCCTGGAGTCGCGAAATGATGTCCGAGGAGGCGCAGCTCGAAACGGGCATGTTCTACTGACGTTGCAAGCAATCACCACTGTGCTCCGAGTCCACTTATGACGAATGCTGCAAATCCCTTTGGCGCGACCATCCGCGCGGACGATATTATCGAGAATCTCGGTTTTTTCGATAGTTGGGAGGATCGCTATCGCTTTATCATCGATCTTGGCCGGGAGCTGCCGGCGATGGATGAGGCAATGCACAGCGAAGATCGACTGGTACGTGGCTGCCAGAGCCAGGTCTGGATCGATGTGGCTATACGAGACGGGCGGCTGCAGCTGGCCGTCGACAGCGACGCCTTTATCGTCAAGGGCCTGCTTGCGGTGGTCCTGGCTGCGTATAACAACCGAACTGCGCAGGAGATCCTCGACTTCGATGTTAGCGCTTACTTTGAGGCCCTGGGTCTGATGCAACACCTGTCGCCAGCGCGCGGCAATGGTTTGCAGGCTATGGTTGCTCGTATCCGTGTAGAGGCTTTGCAACACGGCGCTTGATGGTGTTCCCGGCGCGGGGATCTTAAGGCGCGGCGCTTGTTTGCCGATCGCTCAGCGGGGATAGTCCAGCCGGCCCACATCGTGTAGTAACCCCGCAAGGTAGGCTTTGTTGCGATCTATCCCGAGCGCTTTAAAGTTCTGGGCCAGCTGTTCGCACGCGATCGCGACCTGAATAAAATGCAGCCACTGGCCAGCCTCCGCCGGGGTAGTCGGTACAAAAACATGGGCGCTGGACTGCTCTATCACCAGGCGTTTTAGCGCCGCTACGCCGACACGCGTAAGCGCTCTCTTCAAGGTGTGAATAAGTTTCTTGTTGTCGCTGCGGAGGTAAAATCTGTAGTAGCTGAATGCCCAGACCGGGCTCTACCTGTGCCAGCGCGAGCAGCTTGAAAAAACAGTCATCGTCGTTGGGATCTATGCTCATCAAGGTCACGATGACGATGGGCAAGATGGGTAAATCGACTTTGTGGTTCTTGATGGAGCTTGGCAGGTCGGAATTCATAGGCGTGCTCGGCATTAATAAATGCACCGAGCCACAAACGTCAAACGCGGGGGGTAGGTGAACGAATGCAGCCATTCCTTAGCGGCTGCCTGTTATTCCCACGAAACCCCTGGTCGAACTCCCCGATTTAGTCAATTCCCGCCCGCGACCAGTCCCGCAACAAAAAAAAGCCGGGCTAATAAGCCCGGCGTCCTGATGACTAGCGGAGCGCAGTGACGCGCTCCGGGCGGTGTCAGGCGGCGTTCTGCTCAAGCACCGTTCTCTCCGGGCTGTTTTGAATCGCAATCTTCCGCGGCTTCATGGCCTCTGGAACTTCTCGCTCCAGAGTAACGTGAAGCAGGCCGTTTTCCAGACGCGCTGATACCACTTTAAGGTGTTCGGCGAGCTGGAACTTGCGCTCAAAGTTGCGCGCGGCAATGCCGCGGTGCAGGTAGTTACGACCGTCGCTGTCGTCAGCTTGCTTGCCACTTATCAGCAGGGTGTTCTGCTCGCTGGTAATCTCCAGTTCGCTCTCGATGAAACCGGCTACCGCCATGGTGATGCGGTATTCATTTTCATCCACCTGCTCAATGTTATAGGGCGGATAGCTGGGTTTCGTGTCCCGGGCAACCGTGTCGAGCAGGGATGCCATGCGGTCAAAGCCGATAGCGGAGTGGTACAGGGGTGAAAAATCGATGGTGTTGCGCATTGTCTATTCTCCATAAGAAGCAATATTGGTTGGTGAGCCTCATCGAGCACTCACCTCTCCTGAATGGGGACGCTGCGTTGTTTTTCAAGGGCTTCCGGCGCGGGCATAGCGCTCATTCGTTGCGTGCTGTGACCATCCAGACACCGCCGGATAAGCTCAGGGCCTCACCATCGAAGTACTTCGCAAGTACTTCCTCTGCGGCTGCGTATACCGCCTCGCGCTGCTCATCAGTCGCTGCGACCAGCAGTCGACCGACGGGCCCGGTGTTGACCAGCTCGCGTACGTTGGCGGCAAGTCCCTGCTCACCGCCCCAGCGCATGCTCACGCGATGCGGCGCGATATCGATATCCCTCCAGCCGGCGACCTCCAGCAGCGAAGCCACATAGTCCTCCTCAGCAAAAGCGAAAGGCCCGGGTGCTCGCGGCGTTGGGGGTGGCGGCGCCGGCAGTACCTGCAGTGCCGCTTTTAGCGGCACTGCAGTCCATGGGTTGTCCCGCAGGGCCTGCCAGCAGCAGAAGGCCAGCTTGCCCTGCGGCTGCATGGCGCTGCGCAGATGGGTGAAAGCCCTGGTCGGGTCATCGAAAAACATGACGCCAAAGCGGGAAAAGAGCAGGTCGAATTCACCTGCTCCGAAAGGATGACTGGCCGCATCCGCCTCTAGGAAACGCACCTGGCGACCCATGTCACCCGCCTCCGCAAGGCGTTGCGAGGCCACCTCAAGCAGTGGGGTGGAGATGTCCGCGCCGAGTATCGAGGCCCCCACACCGAGACGTTTGGCCAGTAGCAGTGTTTCGCTACCGCCACCACAGCCCACATCCAGCACCGTCTTGCGGCCGTCGATCTGCGCATGATCCATGAGCGCTTCTGCGATAGGTGCGAGTAGCCCCGCCATCTGTTGATCTCGACTCGCCCATTTGCGACCCGCATCCCCGTTCCAGTAAGCGATCTGTTCTTCGTTACTCATGGCGTGCTTATTCGTAGTTGGCGAGGCGCTAGTCTAAACCGAAGGACGGGTGAATTGAGAAGCGGCATCGCCTCACGTATGGTTCGAGGCTTTAAACGTTGGAGGCGAAGCCGTGAAAAGGACTGAACTCTTAGTGATACCACTGCTGGCTGTTTTGCTTGCAGCGTGTACGGGGGTCGACCCGGTGCCGGATAACTTGCGCGGTGACGCCGACCGGCAACTGCGCGCGCTGTACGAGCAGGAGTGGGCCTGGCGCCAGAAAGAGAATGCCCAGGAGCAGGACGAAGGGGGAAAGTGGATGGCCTCAAGCCAGCTGCCGGCGGTGCTTGCCAGTGCCCAGCAGCGCCGGCTTGCCTACTGGGACAGTACCCTGGGGGAACTCGAGGCGCTTCCCCTGGAACAGCTGACTCACGAGGAGCAGATAAACGCACAGGTATTCAGGCAGATTATTGAAACGCTGGCGAGCAACGTGCGCTACCGCACTTATGAAGCGCCGCTCAATTCAGACACCTTTTTCTGGACCGGCCTGCACCCACAGGCCGGGGGGTTCCCCGATGCGCAGGGCTACGATCGCTACGTTGGCCGCCTGCGCGATCTCCCTCGCTACTTTGCGGAGCACATGGATAACATGCGCGCAGGCCTGGCGCGGGGCTATACGGTGCCGGCGATCGCCCTGCAGGGACGCGATAGCTCCATTGAACCCTATCTGTTACCCGGCAGCGACAACCCCTTCTGGACGCCGTTCATTTCGTTGCCCCCGGCCCTTGGTTCGGCTGAGAGCACGCGATTGCGTCGGGTCGCACTGGAGGCGATCGACGATGCTGTAGTCCCGGCCTACCGGGAACTGCTGCGTTTTATGCGCGAGGAGTACATGCCGGGAGCACGGCAGACGCTGGCTGCGCGCGAGTTGCCCGATGGCCTCGCATTTTATGAAGCGCAGATACGGGAGTTCACTACGCTTGATCTGACGCCGGAGGAAATTCATCAAATTGGACTGGGCGAGGTCCAGCGCATACGCGGCAAAATGCAGACCATCCTGGAAGAGCTCGACTACCCGGGCAGCATGGCCGATTTCTTCCACTTCCTGCGCACAGATCCACAGTTTTACGCCAAAACCCCCGATGAACTGATGGGTTACTCATCCTATGTGGCCAAGCGCATGGACGGTAAACTCTCCGAGGTGCTGGGTTTTTTGCCGCGACGGCGCTTTGCCATTAATCCGGTGCCGCCGGCGATCGCGCCCGTCTACACCGGCGGGCGAGGCGGTCTTAACGCCTGCCTTATGAATACCTATAATCTGGCCGCCAGACCCCTCTATACGCTCCCAGCGCTTACGGTGCACGAATGCGCCCCTGGACATGCGCTGCAGGCGGCCATCGCACTGGAGGCCCCCGGAGAGATCCCGGAATTCCGCTCGCGCAATTACTTTTCCGGTTACGGCGAGGGCTGGGGTCTGTATACGGAATGGCTGGCCGGTGAGATGGGCATTTACCGCACACCCTACGAGCGTTTCGGCCAACTGACCTACGAAATGTGGCGCGCCTGTCGGCTGGTGATTGATACGGGACTGCACTACTACGGCTGGACCCGGGAGCAGGCCCAGAGTTATCTGCGCGACAATGCGGCCCTGTCCGAGCATGAGCTGACCACGGAGATTGATCGCTATATATCCTGGCCGGGCCAGGCCTTGGCCTACAAACTCGGGGAAATACTGATCCGCGAAAAGCGTGCTCTCGCGGAGGAGGAACTCGCTAGCGACTTCGACCAGCGTTTTTTTCACGACCTGATACTGGGTCTGCGCTCGGTGCCCCTGGACGTGCTCGCGGCGGAGCTGGATGCGTGGATAGCGGCCGGTGGCCCCAATCCCTACGCGGATACGCCGCCGCTGGAGGTATCCGAGCCGGTCTCAGCCCAGCAGTGAACGACCGGGGATCGCGCTCAGCAACTGCTGTGTGTAGGGTTCTTGAGGTGCATTGAAGAGCGATTCGCCGGTGCCCTGTTCTACGATCTCACCGCGGTACAGCACGATAATGCGATCGGCGAGGTGCTTTACCACGGCGAGATCGTGGGAGACAAAAAGCATGGTCAGGCCGTACTCCCGACCCAGTTCCTGCATGAGCTCGAGTATCTGCGCCTGAATGGTCACATCCAGCGCCGATACCGGCTCATCGGCAACAATGAACTCCGGCCGGGTTGCCAGGGCTCGGCCAATAGCGATGCGCTGGCGCTGGCCGCCGGAGAATTCATGCGGATATTTGCGCACGGCAGTGCGCATCAGGCCCACATCGTCCATGAGCTTGAGCACCCCCTGGGAAACACTGCGCCGATCTTCAATGCCGTGCAGGAGCAGTGGCTCGGCCAGGGTATCGAAAACCGTCATGCGCGGGTTGAGTGAGGCAAAGGGGTCCTGGAAAATCATCTGCATGCGCCGGCGCATATCCTTGAGCCCCCTGCCATGCAGGGCCGTTACATCAACGCCGTCAAACTCGACTTTTCCACTGCTGATCGGCACCAGGCGAAGCAGCGAACGACCGATGGTTGATTTGCCGGAACCGGATTCTCCCACCAGCCCCAGCACCTCACCGCGCCGGATCTCGAAACTCACGTCATCGACGGCTTTCACCGGTTCGTCTCCCGCGACGTCGAACCAGGTGCACAGATTGCTGACGCGAATCAGCGCCTCCTCATGGGGTTCATCGCTGTGCCTGAATCCCGAGGGAATCGCCGATAGCAGCTTCTGTGTGTAGGGGTGCTGGGCGTTTTCGAAGATCGACTGACTGTCGCCGTGTTCAACGATTCGGCCCGCCTGCATGACCGCGATCTGGTCGGCAATATCAGCAACCACTGCCAGATCGTGGCTGATGAAGATAACGCCGATATCGCGCTTCTTCTGCAGGTCGGCAATCAACTGGAGAATCTGGGCCTGGATAGTGACATCCAGGGCCGTCGTGGGTTCGTCGGCAATGAGCAGGCGCGGTTCGTTGATCAGGGCCATGGCGATCATGACTCGCTGGCGCATGCCGCCGGAAAACTCATGCGGGAAATTGTCGATCGTACTGTGCGGATCGCGTATCCCCACTTCGCCCAGTAGTTCGATTGCGCGTTCCATGGCCGCCGCCTTGCTGGTACCGCGGTGATAGACCAGCGGCTCGATCATCTGCTCGCCTATGCGCATGAAGGGATTCAGGCAGGTCATTGGGTCCTGGAAGATCATGGCGACGTCGCGCCCACGTATCCTGCGCAGATCGCGCGGGCCCATTTTCAGGAGATCCTTCCCGTCGAAGAGGGCAGTGCCACTGTCGATGCGTCCGGGTGGCATGGGCACCAAGCCCAGCAGGCTGTAGCAGGCCACGGATTTCCCAGAGCCCGACTCACCGATAATCGCCGTAATCTTCCCGGACTCAACGCTGAAACTGATGCCGTCGACCGCTTTATTCACCCCGTTTCGAGTGACGAAGCTCACGCCCAGATTTTGTACCTCAAGCAGCGCCATGATCAGTCCTTCGAACCGCGCACATCCAGTGCATCGCGCAGGCCGTCACCGAGAAAGTTGAGGGAGAACAGAGTGATGGTCAGCGTAAGACCCGGGTAGATCAGCAGCCAGGGATACTCCTCCATGGTTTCTGCTCCGTAGGAGATGAGTAGGCCCCAGGAGGTCTGCGGCGGCTGTATGCCCAGCCCCAGAAAACTGAGAAAGGCCTCCAGCAGCATGACGCTGGGGATGGTCAGCGTGGTGTACACGATGATCGGACCGAGCGCATTGGGGATGAGATGACGGCGGATGATAGTGCTGGGAGGCAGCCCAAGGGATATGGCGGCTTCAACGAATTCCTGCTGTCGCAAGGACTGCACCTGGGCGCGCATGATACGTGCCATGGTCAGCCATTCCACCGCGCCGATCGCCAGAAACAGCAGCACCATATTGCGCCCGAAGACCACCATCAGCAGGACGATGAAGATCATGAAGGGCAATGCGTAGAGGATATCCACCAGGCGCATCATCACCGCGTCCACCCGTCCCCCAAAGTACCCAGCTGTCGCCCCCCAAGTGACGCCTATAAGCAGGGCCACGGTCGTGGCAATAAAGCCCACCGCCAGGGAAATACGTCCTCCGAACATGATTTGCGTGAGCAGGTCGCGACCAAAGATGTCCGTGCCCAGCCAGTGCGCTGCGGACGGCGATGTCGCGCCCAGCTCCAGATTCTGCGCGTCGTAGGCATAGGGCGCGATCCACGGTGTTAGCAGGGCGACCACGATCATGAACAGCAGTACAAAGAGTCCGATGACCGCCAGATGGTTCTTGCGCAGTCGTACCCAGGCGTCTTGCCACAGGGAGGTGCCTTCCTCGGCCTGGCTGATATCGGTGATTATCTCCGCGTTCATCAGGCGCTCCCGAACTGGTGGCGCAGGCGTGGGTTCAACCAGGCCGCCAGTACGTCCGACAGCAGGTTGAAGAGCACGATCAGCGTCGACAGAAATACTGTGGTGCCGAGAATCATCGTGTAATCGCGGTTAAAGGCGGCCTGTACGTAAAAGCGTCCCAGACCCGGGATCTGGAATATGGTCTCCACCACGAATGAGCCGGCCAGCAGTCCGGCAAAAGCCGGTCCCAGAAAGGAGATAACCGGGAGTAGCCCACCGCGCAGCGCGTGCTTGATGACGACCTGCCACTCCGGGAGCCCCTTGGCTCTCGCCGTGCGGATATAGTCCTGGGACAGCACCTCCAGCATGCCGGCCCGGGATAAACGGGCGATATAGGCGGCGTAGGCGGCCCCGAGCGTGATACTGGGGAGAATCTTGTCTCCCGGTATATCGCCCCAGCCCGACACGGGCAGCCACTCGAGGCGGATACCGAATACCAGTACCAGCACTGGACCGAGCAGGAAGGTCGGCATACAGATGCCGATCATGGCCAGCGCCATGGGTATGTAGTCCTGGCGGGTATTGGGTTTGAGCGAGGCGAAGACCCCGGCGAGACCGCCAATCAGCGTGGCGATGAGCAGCGCGTAAAGGCCCAGCTCTGCAGTCACCGGCAGCCCGGCGGCAATTAACTCATTGACACTGCGTCCGGGGTATTTAAAGGAGGGGCCAAGGTCGCCCTGGGCGAGGTCCCCAAGGTAAGCCGTGTACTGCCGGAAGAGGGGGCGGTCGAGACGGTACTGCGCTTCCAGGGCGGCTTTAACCTCTGGGATAACGGCCTTTTCGCTGTCAAAGGGCCCTCCGGGAGCCACGCGCACGAGGAAAAAGGTAATGGTAATGACGGCGAAGATAACCGGGATGGCTTGCAACAATCGAGTCCAGATAAACCGCCACATAGTGTCTTTCGCTATCCTCTGCTGGTGATCTTCTGTGCGCCTTCAGGGCGCGATATCCTGCTATCCACATTAGGTATCGTATAACGAGCGTACAGCTCGCGTATGGCCCTGGTGTCCCAAGCGCTGCACCAAAAGCTGCAAGCACGGCTTACTTAGTGTACGTGTAAATTCCGCTGAGGGGGCGTCCCTCACTCACTGGAGCAGGCTATTCGCAAGGTGTCAGGCTGCTGCTGCGCTGCGGGTCCAGCCAGACATATTTCAGGTTGAGCGAGTCCATCAGGTTGGAGGGCATGCCGCAAACGGCAGGATGGATCAGATGCCGGCTGGTGTAGGTATAGATCGGAATGATCGGCATCTGCTTCATGAGCATTGTTTCCGCCTCGCGAAACAGGGCGAAACGGTCTTCCCGGGTTTTTGCCTGGGGCGCCTGGATTTGGATCAGTTCGTCATAGACCGGGTCCGCGTAGCCGGTGTTGTTGTTGCCGCCGCCGCTCAGGTACAGATCCAGAAAGTTATTCGGATCGACGTAGTCGCCGATCCAGCCGCGGCGGGCAATATCGAAGTTCATGGTACTGACGGAATCGAGATAGACCTTCCACTCCTGATTGGAGATGGTGATCTCGATGTTGAGTGCGTCCTTCCACATTTGCTGCACCGCAACGGCGATTTTTCGGTGTGACTCGGAGGTGTTGTAGGTGACCTCAATACCGGGCCAGCCTTCGCCGTTAGGATAGCCGGCCTCGGCCAGCAGGGCGCGAGCGCCTTCCAGGTCGTAGTCGAAGACTTTTGGCGGCTGGTAGCCAAGGGTGCCCGGCGGCGTAATGCTGTAGGCGGAATAGGCGGAGCCCTGCATCACGGATTTCACCAGTATGTCGCGGTCCACCGCCATGGACAGGGCCATTCGCACCCGGGGGTCATCGAGGGGCGGACGTTCCGTGTTCACCAGATAAAAGTAGGTGCCGATATAGGGGGCCTGCACGTAGGCTGAGTCCTCCATGGCCTGGTAAACCGGGATCTTGTCGAGGGGGAGGCTCCCCGTGTAGTGCATCTGACCCGCCCGAAAACCACGCTCCTCACTGACGATGTTCTCGGTTGGATAGAACACGACCTTATTGAGTCGTACCTTGTCGCGGTCCCAGTAGGTATCGCTCTTGCGCATGCTGATGCGCCGGTTCAGTAGCCATTCATCGAGCACAAATGCGCCGTTGCCGACTATGTTCTCGACGCGCGTCCACTTGGTAAAGCGGTCCGTAAACTTGCCGAATTTTTCGATGGTGGGGCGGTGTACCGCGAAGGTTGAGTAGTGGTCCATGAGTTGCAGGAAGAAGGGCGTTGGCTCGCTGAGCGTCACAATCAGTGTCTGTGGGTCCGGCGCCTTGACGCCTACCTCCCTAAAGTCGCTGACCTCCCCGCTGACATAGGCCTCGGCATTGACCACCGGGAACAGCATGTAGGCGTAGAGGTTACCCATTTGTGGATGCAGCGCACGCATCCAGCTCCACACATAATCATCGGCCGTGAGCGGATCGCCGTTGGACCAGCGAGCGTCCGGGTTGATGTGGAAAGTGATCTGGCGGCGGTCCTCACTGAACTCCCAGCTTTGGGCGACACCTGGCTCGGGTTCAAGCGTATAGGGATTCTTGACGGCGAGGCCCTCAAAAAGAGCCCGAACAAGGTGGTTCTCCGGGACGCCGGTAACCACATGCGGGTCCAGCCCCTGCGGCTCACTGCCATTACCGTAGTGCAGCACGCCGTTGCGATTCCCCGATTCCACATTGGACTCACCTCCGCCACAGGCGGTTAGCAGTGCAAGGGCGCTAGCGACCAGTAATTGTCTACAAGTGAGCGCACAGCGCGGCGTGCGCGCGAGCCGTTCTGTGTTCAGGAAAGCCAGTTGCAAGGTTGACGACCAGTGTCCGGGATTGTCCAAAGAGTATACGCAATGGGTGTACGGCTGCCCAACGTCCGCCTGTGCTTGCGCATGGGCAGATCAGCCGCTTGTTCGACCCGAGCTGCCCATCAGGAATTCGAGGCGACCATCACCATGCAAAACACCATGGTTGATCTGCAGTTCCGCTCCCAATGACTCGTTGACGGCTTTTCGCGTGTGCATATGGAGCTTGGCCGGTGACTGGTCCAGAACCTTGATAAGCCCCTCATTGGCGAGACCGAGATGACGCAACTCCTGCTCTGTACCGCGCTTGTGGAGCATGAAGCCGTGACCGCGAAAGCCCGTGGTCACGTGTCGGCGCAAGATGCCGGCAAAGGCGGGCAGCGCATGCGCGTGCAGGTGATTCAAGGTGTCCCAGAGGAACACCAGATCGTAGCGATAATCGCCCATGCCCTCCAGTAGTCGCTCCAGCTCGAGTTGCATCTGCTGCAGGGAGGGAAGTTCCTCCCGGGTGACGATTGATTCTGACCACTCCAGCAGCGTGTCAGCTGCGTCGAGTACGCATAAGCGGCAGGAATATCGATTAAACAACTCCAGACTGGCGCTGTTGGCCCGCCCGAAATCAAGAATATTCAGCGTGCCGAGGGCCTCGAGTTTTTCCTCGTCGAGTATGCCCGGCAGCAGCCGGCTGGCGATGGGTTCCGGACGCGCTGCGCGCCGCGCACGGCCACCGAGGAGGCCGACCACGGGCGGCCCCTAGCCTGTCTTGTCGATGCTGCGAACTTCCGGGTTGGATGTACCTGCGGCTGCGGCTGCGGCTGCGGCCGCTGGTTTCGCAGGAGCTGTGGCCTTGCTGCCACCCATATCAATACTCCCTTTGAAGCGGCCGCCATCCTCCAGCATGACGCGTGGCGCGGACACGTTGCCCTGCACATCGCCGGAGGCGCAGATCACGACGCGCTCACTGCCAGCGACGTCGCCCTTGACCTCACCCTCGATGCGCACGGTCTTGGCACTAATGTTTGCCTGGACCTTGCCGGAGTTGCCGATCACCAACTCATTGTCGCTCAGCGTGATGGTGCCGTTGACTTCGCCCTCCACCAGCAAATCTTCGCTGCTGATGATATCGCCGTTGACCTTGACCTTGGATCCAATCATTGCGGGTACTCCGTGTGAGCTTTTTGGGCTACTAGATGTCTTTACCGTCGGCGCTGCCGCCGCTGGTGTGATAGTTTGCGACGCCTCTTCTCGGCGCTCTGGCTTACTGTTCTTGCGTTCGAACATGGGTGGCTACCTCACTCGGAGACCAACGCCGGATCCTGTTGGGACAGGGCTGCGTTTCCGAAGTTTTGTGTGGGCGTTCATGGCTACTTCTATCCCTTGCGCCCGCAGGGACTCCTGTGTCCCTATGCTAGTGCATGCTTACTGTCGGGCGCAATTAGTCAAAGTGCTAATGATTGACGGGTGTTACCGACTGTTTTCCACGTGTATGGACGCTATGGCGGCGCAGCCCACCTGCGCGATCAGGCGCGCAGGTGCCGCCGTAGGGTCAAGCCCAGGCCGAGACCGAGCAGCGCAAGACCCGCCGCAAGATTGCTGAAGAGCGGCGATGCGGTCTGTGGCATGGTGACCAGCGCGGCCTCTTCTATGCTGATCATCTCCTCGTCACCGGAGAAATCGCCGTCATGTACAGCCAGGGCAAAGCGGTCCTCGGGGATATAAACATTGAGTCGCTGCCCGCTGTTCAGTTCGCTGGCCCGGTACTTACGGCCTTCAATCTCCGCGCGCCAGGATGTTGGCACGGTCACGCGCTGGGCCTTGCCGCTGCTGCCATCCACGTGCACTGAACGGAATGTCAGGGAGTTGCCGCGCACCCGGACAATCTCGATCTGCGCCTTTGCGTACAGCTTGCCCGCGCGCGCGTATACGCCGCTGCAAGACTCGGCAATGTCCGGGTTGAGGGCCAGCACCTGAACTGACCAGTTCAGGTCGGCACAGGTGGGTGCCACCGTCTGCGCCTGCGCGACAGCGCTGAAAATGATGGCTATCAGAAAACTGGTAGCGGCCACTGATCTGCCGTTCTTGGTCGTATTCATCGGGTTATTCCTCAGGATGGGATGGTGACTTTGACTTCAGACGGCTGCCCGTCAGGGATTTTCGATTCTGTCTCATGCGCGCGCACCAGGAAGCGCTGCGGAGCGGGGCCGGCAAAGTAAAAGGGGTAACAGGTGATGATCGTGAGCCGCGCATCCGGCGTGTCCTGCAGATGAGTGACATCCTCGGGGTCGACGATCAGGAGTTCGTCCACAACAAAACGCCGCTCGCCGTGTAAGGTTTCAAGGATCAGGAGGTCGCCCACATGAATATCTTTAAGGACTCGGAAATAGCCGTCGCGATGACCCGCGATGCCGATATGTCCGCTCTCGTGGGGGTAGGCCATACCATCGATTACACCGGCGCCCCGGTCCAGGTGCAGCTCGCTGGCGCTCGCATAGACCGGGGCAGCAAGACCCAGAGTCGGTGCGCGCAGCAGCCCAAGTGTCTCTTGCGAGGTCTGCGATAAGGCCCCCAGATAATGTTGCTTGCGAGACTCTGACCACAGTTGCATGTCTGGCAGATCCTGATGGGCCTGCCCAGCGCGCGCTTCGCTGCGCCAGACGCTGCCCAGGCTCACCAGTAGTAGTGCCGTGCCGAGGGCATAGGCCAGCCACTCCGCCGAGCGCCATAGGGTCATCATGAGTCCTTGCCCGACGCGTCGCAGCGCGCTTGTTTCAGGGCTCCTTGCTGCGCCATGCTCCTCCCGGGGGAATCGGCGAAATTTTTGTAAAAGGTAAACGCTGCGTACTGTTCTGGCAATACGCCTGTTGTAGGGCAGCTCCGTCGGCGACTACGCGGCTGTGAGAAAATGTGCTGAACGGCAGCGACAGATCCCGGGCCCTGGCCCGTATGATCACCCGCAACACCACGCCTTTGCCAGATTGGAGTATGACCATGAAGAAGATCCTGTTAATAGTTAGCACGGCGCTTTTGCTTTCCCTGGGAGTGAGCGTCTCCGCACAGCCCGGGGGCGGTATTCTGCGCATGGACAGCGATGGCGACGGCCGGGTCAGTCCTGAGGAATTCAGCCTGCCGGAGCAACACCGGGGACCGAAAATGCTCGCCCGTTCCGATATGGACGACGACGGAGCCGTCACCCGGGATGAAATGGAGGCCTCTATAGAGGCTGCGGCGCAGGAACGTCAGGCGCGCCGGTTAGCAAAGTTTGATGACATGGATGCTGACGGTAACGGCGTCGTGACTCAGGACGAAGCGCAAGTGCACGCTTTCAGCAGTATCGATGCCGATGGCGACGGCTACCTGACCGAGGAAGAGGCGCGCGCTATGCGTGAGAAGCGCAGAGAGATGCACCGGGGCAAAGACGCGTCGCGCTAGCTGGTCAGCGCGTAGCAAAAAACTTCGCAAACTGCAGCTATGCGGTCTGATGATGAGGCAGTATTGGTACAGCGGGTCGCCAGCGGCGACCGCGAGGCTTTTCGCACCCTTGTGGAAACTCACCAGCGCCCTCTCTCCGCTTACGCGCGCCGCATGATGAACGACGTGGACAGCGCCGACGACATCGTGCAGGAGGCATTCTTGCGCTTGTGGACCCGCGCGCGAAGCTACAACCCGCAAGCGGCACGATTGACCACCTGGCTGCACAATATTGCCCACAATCTGTGTATCGACAGTTTTCGCAAGAACTCCCGTATGACATCAGTAGCACTTGATGCTGTTGATGCATTGTCGGTGGAGGGGCCGGAATATGAGCGGCAAAGCGCCGAGCGCAGCGCAGCGGTGAGGAGCGCTCTTGCGGGCCTGCCGGAGCGCCAGCGCAGCGCCTTGCTGATGTGCCACTATCAGGGGCTCTCCAATCGGGAGGCTGCACACATACTCGATGTGTCTGTAGACGCTCTCGAGTCCCTGCTTGCGCGAGCGCGGCGTCGCCTGAAACAGGAGCTGGAACCAAATGATGGGAAGTGAACGATTCAGGGAGCTGGTCGACATCTTCGGCACGCGCGAGTCCGCATGGCCTGCCGAGGAAAGAGCCGCCATGCAGCGGTTTGTTGAGGAGGACCCGTTCGCGCGCGATCACCTGAACACTGCCCGTGAGCTGGATCTGCTACTGGACGATTATCAGCCGGTGCTTCCGGACCTTTCCGCCAGAATTATGCAGGCCATCCCGGAATCGGCACTGGAGCGACTGCTGCGCTGGTTGCTTCCAGATGCTGGAGAAGGGTGGTGGCGGCCGGTTACCGCCTGTGCGCTGCCCCTGTTATTGGGTGTGGCCATCGGCTTCGGCCAGACCGGCGCACTGAGCGCCGGGGGCGAATACAGCTCGCTTTGGGAAGAGCAGGAACGCTATCTGTTGGCACCTCAGATGAGTGGTGATTGGTATGAGTAGGCAGGGCTGGCTGCTTCTGACACTCGTCGTGTCCCTTTCGCTCAACCTTCTGGTGGCGGGCTTTGTGATAGGTCGCGGTAGTAGCGCTCGACCGCCTGGGCCGCCGCCGATGGATTGGATGGCGCAGGAGGTTGCGCCGGAAACACGCGCTCTGCTGCGTTCGCGTATGCGCCAGCAGGTCCAGCGGGTGAGGCCTCTTCGGGAAGATATGCGCCGGGCGACCGGGGCGGTGCGCCGCGCGGTAGGGGCTGAAAATTTCGACCCTGAGGCGCTGGCCGCAGCGCTGGCAGAAATGCGCAGGCTAAGTGCCGACTATCAGGCGCTTATGCACGAAAACCTGGTCGCGCTTTCAGCTGAATTGCCCCGCGAGCAGCGTATTGCCCTGGCAGGGGCAGCTCTTCAGCGCGATGCTTCTGCAGACAGACGCGCAGGAGGAAAGCAAGCTAGGCCCGAACGACCGATGGCGGCACCTGCTGAGAAGTTTCCCTGAGAGGAAGAACTGGCCAGCCCATTAAGGCCAGCCAGTTCAGGAAAGCTGGCGCTGCAGAGAACCCGCAGCGCCCGGATCCTGGGACAGTCCGGGGAACAGTCCCCGGAATAGACGCTAGAGTTCGATGTCTACGGAGTAGGAAACGACGAATTTGATCTGATCGTTGTCGTAACCACCCTCAGACGCAGGACCACCCACGTCTGTGTCGGAAATCATAAACCCGAAGCCACCCTTTGACAGGCTGATATTGTAGTCGAAGTAGCCGTCATCAGATCCGTTGAAGGCTTCAGCAAAGTCGCCGTCGTGGTAGCCGGCGTGCAGGCCGATTTCGATACCGTCCCCAACCTCGAAGGCGTAGTCCGTAGAGAGGTAATAGGTGCCGCCTGCCTCAAAGTCCTGCCCTACACCCTCATCTGCTTCTGTGTTGGTCAGCACCCACGCGCCAAAGCTGAATCCGCCCATGCCTACGGTTGCGTAGACTTCACCGAAATCAAACTCGGCTTCCTTGTCGTAGTTGTAATACAGGTAACCGATGTCCCAGCTGATGTCGCCGGTTTCGAAGGCAAAGCCCGCGTAGATGTCGTTCTCATAGGAGTACACGTCGGAGGGGCCATAATTAACGTTGGATACCCATGTACCCACGTAGAAGCCGCTGTCATCCGCGTAGTCAATCCCGCCCTGAACGGCCGAGTTGTTTTCGGTTTGTGTAAGACCTCGCCAGATGTAGTTATTGGCGACGGACACATTCGCGCTCAGCTCCCCTGCGTGCGTTGGAGCGGCGAGTGCGCAGCCTGCCAGTGCGGCCAGCGCGGCAATACTCTTAAGCTTTTGCATGTTTTGCATGAATATTCTCTACCCTTTAAGTGTGTTTGTGATGCATCGGTGCACGACTTCTGTTGTGTCGTTCACTCGCCCGGTGGAGCAGGAGCAAAAAGCACGCCAAACAGCGAAACATGCGATTTTTTGTGACTTTGTTGGCAGCTGCGTGCACCAGCGGATGCTCCTGCCACCAAATGAGGGCTAGTGAGGTCTCGTTTGGGCGCGCGGCGCACTAAAATAGTGCAATCGCTCGTGGATGAGCCGACGGAGGCACGCGCGATGGATATCGCTATACTCCTAAGCTAAACCGTATAGAGATACCGTCCTATGAAGTTGAATTCCTTCGCTAGCGCGGCGCTGGCCAGTGGCCTGCTGCTTTCCCCGCCGTTGCTCGCAGACGCCTGCGACGATGTCGTACAGGACACAGTGGCTGAAATGCGCGCCGGGGCAAGCGACTGGTGGAACGCCGATATAGAGAGCCTGGTGCGTGCCGCGGCCGGATCGGCCTGTGTGAAAGCCGTGTCCGGACGCTATGTGGCAGTGCCAGCGCAGTCGGCGGCGGAGGTGGTCAAGGCAGCAACCCCCGTATCGGAAAGCGCGCAGGCGGTGAAAGCGGACGCCGAGGATGGCAGCTGGAGCATGGGCGGCCTGACCTTCCGCAGTATGTCCGGATCGCCCGGGAAAAAGTCCTATCATCGCGCGCGGGAAAACGATAACTGAGTTGAGCTATCGCGCGCTCCGCGGCCCGCTGCTGGTAATTCTGCTGGCGGGCTGCGCCGGTTCTGATAATCGTCCGATCACCCCGGTCCGGGACGAGGGCCAAAATTGCGCGCAGCAGTTCGCAGCCTTTAGCGAGCTGTTACGGACGGGTAACGCGGAGCCCGCCTATCCGCATTCTGTAGCGGGTTTTCCTGCCCTGGGCACGGATCGCCTGCACGCACGCTTGGCATCCGCTGATCTGTCCACCCAGCAGCGTAGGGACTTGCTTGCCCGGCTGCTGACCCTCGGGCGGCAGCGTCATGAGATTGCCCTGATCGCCTTGGCCGGGGACACCAGTCCCGTTCCGGGCATGCGCCGTGATGAGGCGCTACAGATGCTTGATGATTGTGCGGTCGAGTCCCTGGAGGCTCTGCACAGAGATCCAGAGCGCTGGGCGGTGCTCACTGAGGCGCTGCAGGTGGCGGATGACTACCTGGGTTGGCGGCGCTTCGTCGGCATATACCCGCTTAGCAGCCTGCCGGTCAGAGTGGCTGTTCGGCAGTTGCAGTCGGATCTACTGGATGGCTTTCATACGCCGCTGCATGAGTTGCCGGTTCGTGGACAGTTGCGACGCTATGGGCCCGATCTTTCGGCATCGGCCAGTTTGACCGTCGCTGAAAACGAGCCACCGCCTGCGGACTCCCTGGGACTGAGACTACCCTCGGAGCGGACACTGCAGGGGCTCTTTGCCGCGCACGCGCCGGTGCTGGAAATCGACACCGTCGGCAAATTCGACCGCCCCGGCCGCCCCGGCTTTGACCGCTTGTCCGCGCGTCCGGGGGTCGACACGGACTCTGCGGAGGCCTACCGCTATGCGTCGCTGACGCGCTTTGACGGGGATTTGCTGCTGCAGCTCAACTACGTCTGGTGGTTTGATGAGCGGCCTGCGAACGGTGCGCTGGATGGTCTTGCGGGTGCGCTGGATGGGCTGGTATGGCGCGTCACCCTGGACCGCGACGGGGCCATATTGCTCTACGATAGTATCCATCCCTGCGGATGCTACCAGCAGTACTTCCCCTCACCCCGTTTGCTG
>JBLIIW010000008.1:0-38859 GCA_047635315.1 Halieaceae bacterium
CCTGCATAAAGCGTACTGCTTCTTCCGGCTGTAACAGGCCCAGGTTTACCATCGGGTCCAAAAACATGCGCGCTGCTCGCATCTGCCGTGAGAACAGGCTGAACAGCTGCGCTTCCTCCCCAAGAAATTGGTGGACGATAAACTCCGCGTAGAGGCCCCAGCCCTCAACGTTGGCGCTGTTGAAGGCGTAGATGGCCCGAGCTATGGACGTGCCGTCCTCCACCAGACGGGCAAACTGCAGTTCATGGCCCGGCCGGGTTTCGTGCGCCGTGAGTGCCCAGGTGATCGCGTCGTGGCCCCAGTCATCCATCCGGGCATCCGCTCCCAGCGCGGGGTTGCTTTGTACCAGTACAAATTCCCCGTACTGCCCCGTATTGTTGATCAGTTGCGGCGGGCTCATGAAAGAAGCGGGAACTACCGCCGCCTCAGCTTCTGTTGCCAGGCGAATGGATGCATCTCTCTCCGGGAGTGTCAGGAGTTGCTCTCGCTCTATGATAAGTTCCAGTTCGGCGAGCCGCTGACGGTATAGCTCGAGGATTTTGTCGTCGGCTATAGTTTCCTTCTTAAGGCGGCGCATCACGCTGACCAGTTCACTATCTTCCCAGCCGCGTCGCGCGGCGATCTTGACGGCCAGTGCTTTCATTTCACCGCGGATGAACTGATAGGCATAGAGTGCATCCGCTATAAGCTCCTCCGGCGAAGAGCGCACACCGAAGTTGCTCAACCGGTTGGCGTAAACTTCCAGCGGCAGGCGGTTGTCCGCACGTGCGCGCGGCAGCAACTCGGAACGTAACCAGTCGCGGTAGTCATTCAGCTGAGTCTCCAGCTGCGCGAAATCCTTCTGCCAGCCCTCCAGGCCCGAACTCTCAAATAGATTCCGCATGCCGCTGACAAGCCGCTCCGCATCGCCGATATCCGTTTCCAGCTGCACCCGGTAAGGCCCGATGAGCGCCGCATTGGAAAAGGTCTCAGTGCTGCGTGCAATAGCCAGTTGGCTGACGGGTGTGTAGCCGGGCTCTATGCCAGCGTACTTGCGCAGTCGTTCAATGGCCTTCGCGTGACGCTCAGGGTCGTTGCGAGGATCAAGAATACCGCGAAAGCTGTAGAAGAGAATCTGGTGCAGTTCGAAATACGGGGTCAGGTACTGAGCGTTAAGCGAACGGCTCCTGATGCTGTCTTCAAGGCTCTGGATCAGGATCTGCAGATCCTGACGTACCTTCACATTGTTGGTCTTCTTCAGGCGCTGGCGCAGTTCAAGTGTCAGGGATTCCTCTAAGGTATTGAAACGCTCGCGATAGTTATCGCCTATGTCAAAAATCTCAGCGTCGAATTCTGTCAGGCCGTTAGCTGCGGCGTTCTCGGGGTCAAAGGCTGCTGTGGCACGCATAAGGTAGAGGGCATGCTCGTCACTCTCGGCAATCCATGCGGTCTCGTCTGTCTGGACCTCCATCTCGCCTTCTGCTTCCAGAGCGTTGGCCCGGTTTGCCACGAGGCCGAGGGCCAGAAGGACTACCAGTAGGGGCAAGTGCAGTGTTGCTGTTTTTCTGCGTATATTTTGCACGGGAGGGGCCTTTTGGATGTTATCTGCAGCCGCCAACGCTAACAGCGAACGGCAGAAAATACACCCCCCGCTCTCAGGGGCTGAGGAGCGGGAATGAGCTGCTCCGGAGCAAGGGGGCCCAGGCAGTCTTTTCGGTTCAGGCGTTCACCTGCGGATTCCACAAAGTCTTGGCAATTGCCACACAGTTTCTGCACATTTCTGCTGCAGTCTGGGGGCTCCTTGAAAGGGGGGCGTCTTATGAGACAGCTTCAGAAAGCAGGAATCGCGGTTGCGGTAGTTATTTCCATGAGCTCAGCGTTGGTCGCCGCGCAGCAGTTGCCGGCGGGAGGTCCCGCTGGCGGGGCTGATGGGTCGCCAGCCAACGATATGCGTCGTGGGCTGTCGCGGGAAGATCAACTGCGCAATGAAGATATTGAGACCGTTTCGCCGGTGCGACGAATTGAGCGCAGTCCCAACAGGGTAGCGCCGGATATCGATCCCATGTCCCCCTATCGCAGTTTCGATGGCAGGGGCAACAATCTGCTGCGGACCCATATGAATAGCCAGGATACGCCTCTGCGTCGCTTGCTGGCGTCCGACTATGCCGATGGAGTCTCCGCCATGGGGGGCGAAGGGCTGGCCAATCCCCGGGCAATCAGCAATGTGGTTGCAGCAACGCCCGGGCCAGTGCCCAACAGCATGCGGGCCACTGATTTTTTGTGGCAATGGGGGCAGTTCCTGGATCACGACATCGTTCTCACTAACGGGGTCGACCCAGGTGAATTTGCCAACATTGCCATAGCTGCAGGCGACCCATGGTTTGACCCGGGAAGTACCGGCGCCAGAGAACTCGCTTTCAACCGCTCGCTTTATGATATCGACAGTGGCACCAGTACGAGATTGCCCAGGCAGCAGATGAATGAGATTTCCGGCTGGATCGATGCCTCGCAGGTCTACGGTTCAGACCCGGCGCGTGCCGCTGCTCTGCGCGCCTTCGATGGGAGTGGCCGGCTCACTACCAGCGCCGGTGATTTACTGCCCTACAACGTGGACGGGCTGCCCAATGCCGGAGGGACGAATGAGCGGCTCTTCCTCGGGGGTGATGTCAGGGCCAATGAGCACGTGGGCCTGACCGCCATGCACACGCTGTTCCTCAGGGAGCACAATCGATTGGCTGGGCAAATTCTGGATCGAAATCCGGGTCTTGGCGGCGAGCAGGTCTACCAGCAGGCGCGGCAGATAGTCGCTGCGCAGATTCAGGTGATTACCTATAGGGAATTTCTTCCACTTCTGTTGGGTGACCGTGCTCTGGCACCCTATCGGGACTATCGACCGCAAACCGACGCCCGCATCGCCAACAGTTTTTCTACGGCCGCTTATCGTTTGGGGCACAGCCTGCTGAGTACGCAGCTACTGCGCCTGGACGAGAACATGCAGGTCATTGCAGCCGGAAACCTTCCGCTTCGGGAAGCGTTCTTTTCGCCCAGTGCGATTGAAGAGGAGGGTATCGATTCGATCCTGCGCGGATTGTCACGGCAGATTTGCCAGGAACTGGATCCCTTCGTGGTTGACGATGTTCGCAACTTTCTTTTCGGGGCGCCCGGCAGCGATGGTTTCGACCTGGCCGCGCTGAATATTCAGCGCGGACGTGATCATGGCCTGCCGGGCTATAAGCGGGCGCGCGAGCAGTTGAATCTCGTTCCGGTCTCCAGCTTCTCGGATATCACATCAAGCCCGCGGCTCCAGCAACGCTTGGCCCAGGTATATGACACGGTGGATCAGGTTGACCTCTGGGTAGGGGCTCTCGCCGAGGATCACGTCGCGGGGGCGATGGTAGGTGAGCTTCTGCAAGTGATACTGGTAGCGCAGTTTACGGCGCTTCGCGACGGTGATCGATTCTGGTACCAGAACCTACTTGAGCCCCAACTCGCCGAGGACATCAGGGCAACCCGCCTCGCCGATATAGTTCGGCGCAATACGGATATTGGCGCCGAGCTGCCCGACCAGGTATTCAGGGCGGCTGCGCCGCGAGAGCCTGCTCAGCAGCAAGCGGAGGTGCGCATCGATTCGCGGCGCAATGGGAGTGCTCCGGGAAGCTGAGGGGGGTTGCCCGGGCGTCGGGAATAGAGACGAGATAGAGGGTTGGGTTCATGAGGAATGCGTTCACCAGAGTAGGAGCTGCTGGGCTATTGGGTCTTCTCCCGAGCGGCTGCAAGGTTGTGATCGAAGTGCCCGAAGGTGGCACCGTAGTGTCGGTGTCCGGCGATTACCAGTGTGCGGCCGGATCGACCTGTTCTATAGACGTATCGGATCTGTTGTTCGACCAAACCTTTGAGGCTGTGGCGGACGCGGGCTATACCTTTGCCGGCTGGCGAACCCGCAACCGCGGCCTGTGCGGTGGCAGCACGGCATCCTGTCGTCTTTATACCTACGCTTTTGAGAACAACGTGGTGCTGTTGTCGTTTCTGGAAAGTGACGAAGTGTTTTATCTCGATCCCCTGATCAGGGAGAGTTCCCTGGGTGGTGTCGGCCGCGATTACAGTGACCTGACATTCAACAGCCAGGCTTCCTTGAGCTACACCAGCGAATGCGACTGGACTTGCACGGACACCAGGCGCGAGCTCATTGCCAACGGTATTCCCGACCAGGAGGTAGGAGAGTTCCCCAATGCCAATAACCCCAATACCATCGCCGAACAGGTGGTATCCGCAAGTTTTACCCTGGAGCCGCAAGCGAGCACAGATGCCACGGACCTGGGTGCCCCCCGGGGGATTACCGGCTATGTCCTGAACGGTGTCAAAATCGATGCGGATACCGCCGGCAGTTGCGATGACTCCGGTACGGCCTGCAGCCTCATCGGCAACACCGGGAATTGGAGTATCGAGGCCTTGGGCCAGAACAGTTTCAATTTCGGTACCGACAGTAACAACGCGCATGTGCAACCCGGCGGTGCCTATCACTACCACGGTATGCCCGAAGGTTTTGTCGCCAAACAGGGCGGTAGCAGTTCATCGATGACGCTTATCGGGTGGGCGGCAGATGGTTTTCCGATCTACGCGCGCTATGGCTACCGGGCAGCGGGTGATGCCAGTTCGGGACTGAAGCTGATTAGCGGGAGTTACCGCTTAAGCGACGCCATCAGCACTTCACGGCCTTCTGTCGACGCGTATCCACTGGGAACATGCAAGGAGGATTGGGAGTATGTGGCAGGTTCTGGCGATCTCGATGAATGCAATGGTAGCGTGGGGGTGAAGCCGGAGTTCCCCCAGGGCATCTATCACTACTACGCCACCGACAGCTATCCTTACTTCCAGCGCTGTGTAAAAGGCGTCGTGGACAGCACCGGCGAGTCCTCTGCCCCACCCCCCTTCGGACCCTGATCCAGCGTTCATAAAAACGGAGCTGACTGTATGCGATCCCCACTCAACTTCATGTTCTCTGCGCTTTTGCTTTGGGCTGCGACGGCGCCCCTGGTACAGCCCGCCAGCGCCCACCTTATGGTGGCACAGCACGGCACACTCAATATGGTGGATGACGGAGTCTTTATGGTGCTGTCACTGCCGGTTTCAGCTTTTGCGGGTGTGGATGACGATAAGGACGGCCAGGTATCCATGCTGGAGTTCAACAATCATCGCGCCGACATCATGGCATCCGTCAGAGAAAAGGTAACGCTGATGGATCGACAGGGAGCAGCCGCGCTGCATGGTCTTATGCTCTCGCCGGTGGCTCCCCACGACGGAACGAGCGGGTATTTATCGCAGGTGACGGTATTGGGCAGGTTTGCCCTGAATGATTCCGCCGGCGCTCTACACTTTTATGTAGGATTGTACGGGCGTGAGTCAGGTGAGCGATCGCTGGAAATTACGGCAACTCGAGCCAGCGACAAGCAGCAACGAATTTTTCAATTGACCCCTGAAGCCGCAGCGCAGGTGATTTTTCCTGGCAAGGCGTGACCATGGCTGAGAGCCCTGGCGGCTCCATGTCCGGCCTTTGCGAGATGCCCATTGGAGCCCGATGTCTCTTTCGATTGCTCAAAAACTGATCTGCGCGTTTCTAGGTCTGACGCTGCTGCTGATTACGGCGACCCTGGGGCTTGCGCGCTGGAGCTTCGAGCGGGGTTTTCTCGATTACGTTAATGCTCTGGAGCAGACGAGACTGGAGCGCCTTGCGGGTGTTCTGGTGAACGATTACACATCCTCGGATAGCAGCTGGGAATCGCTGGACCGTGAGCGCTTTGCTGTATTGATGCGCAGAGCCACCGGGTCCCAGACCTTGCGCGGACCACTTCCCCGGCGCAGGCCACCACCCGATGCGCGGGGCGAAGTGCGTAGATCAGAGGGGCCCGCGCGGCCCCCACCGCGCAATGCTGCGGGTGCAACGCACCGACCCCCTGGCGCCGAGCGCCCGCCACCGCGAGCTGCGGCACCACCGACGGCGCTCTATGACCATAAGGGTAAGCTGTTGGCCGGCGCCGATATCGCGGCGGATGACAGCCTGGCGATTCGCGTGCCCATCATCGTGAATGGCACTACTGTCGGCGAACTGCGCAGCGAGCCGCGACGGGAAATCAGTTCACCGCTGGAAACAGACTTTTCCCGGCAGCAGCTGAGGACGAGCTGGATACTGGGCGTAGTGAGTCTGATCCTGGCTTTCGCGGTCTCCCTACTACTGGCGCGGGGGCTTCTGGCTCCGGTTCGGCGAATGATCAGCAGCGTGGGCCGCTTGTCCAGCG
This sequence comes from Halieaceae bacterium, assembly GCA_047635315.1. Taxonomy (GTDB): domain Bacteria; phylum Pseudomonadota; class Gammaproteobacteria; order Pseudomonadales; family Halieaceae; genus Congregibacter. Next base: position 6,273 of record JBLIIW010000008.1, read on the forward strand.
GTGACTACTCTCACCGAATGAAGGAGAGCAGGAGTGACGAGCTGGGGCAGTTGACCCGAGATCTCGATCGGCTTGGATCGACCCTGGAAGCAAACCAGACATCACGCAAGCGCCTGTTGGCGGATATTTCTCATGAATTGCGCACGCCACTGACGGTGCTCACCGGTGAGATCGAGGCGTTAAAAGACGGTGTGCGTGAGTTTGACCGGGCGCAACTGGAGTCCCTGGATCAGGAGGTGAAGCGCTTATGCTATCTCGTTAACGACCTGTATGAACTGTCTGTCTCGGATATGGGCGGCTTGAGTTACCAGTTTCTGAGTCTGGACCTGACTGAGTGTGTACAGAATGCCCTTGATGGCATGCGCAAGCGGGCGGCTGCAGCGGGCATCGAGCTAAGACTGGGGAGCGGGGTGGAGCAGGCAAAGAGCGGCCCGCAAACGTTGCGCATAGAGGCAGATGCCAGGCGCATGGATCAGCTGCTGCAGAACCTCCTGGAGAACTCATTGGCTTATACAGATTCCCCGGGTCGGGTGAGCGTAGCCCTGTCCCGAACCTCTGATCGGGCGCTGATTGCCATTGATGACAGTCCTCCGGGGGTCAGCACAGGCGACTGTGAACAGCTTTTCGAGCCGTTGTTCAGGCAGGACACCTCCCGCAGTAGACGCACGGGCGGGTCGGGTCTGGGCCTGGCCATCTGTCGAAATATTGTTGCCGCCCACGGTGGCACAATTTCCGCCGAGCCCTCTGCACTCGGGGGCTTGAGTATTCGTGTGGAGATTCCTTTGGCAAGAGAGAGCAGCCTGTGAAACCCGTGGATATCATGGTGGTTGAGGATGAGCCAAAGATTGCGCAGCTGTTGGCCGAATACCTGCAGCGCGATGGCTTTGAGGTCATGGTACTGAACGAAGGCACACACGCAGTTGAGACTTGCAAAGCGCAGGAGCCCGGATTTCTCATTCTTGATTTGATGCTGCCTGGCAAGGATGGTCTTACGATTTGTCGTGAAGTGCGGCAGTTCTCCACGTTGCCGATCATGATGCTCACTGCCAAGGTCGATGAGATTGACCGGCTGATTGGTCTCGAGTTGGGCGCTGATGATTACGTTTGCAAGCCTTTCAGTCCGCGCGAAGTGGTCGCTCGCGTGCGTACTATTCTGCGCCGTGTGCAGCGGGCTCCGGTAGATGCAAGAGCGAATGAGTTGGTCTACCGCGATATCAGTCTGGACCTGGATCGCTATGACTGTGTTGTAAAAGCTCAGCATCTTGAATTGACCCCTGTCGAGTTCAAGATGCTGCGCGCCTTTGTCTCGCAGCCGGGTCGCGTGTTCTCCCGTAATCAACTGATGGATATGAGCTATACGGATGAACGTATCGTTAGTGATCGCACTATCGACACACACGTAAAGAACCTTCGCAAAAAACTGGCTGAAGCCATCGGTGAGGAAGAGCTCATCCATTCTATATATGGGGTGGGATACAAGATCGAGTGAATGACAGCGACTACACACCGACAATCCTCTATTTCTGCACTTTCTCTACTCACCCACTCCTTGTTCTGAGGCCAGAGTTACCTTGTTCCAGCCATCCACAGGGAGAAGTTTATGTTCAACACAAATTTGACTCGCCGCAGCGCACTCACGGCGGTTCTGGTGAGTTTTGCGATTTCAACCCTCGCAAATGCGCAGCCTGAGCAGCAATCTGGCAAGCGGCGTGGACCGCCGCCGGAAGCGAGAGAGGCCTGTGCTGATCTCAGGCAAGGGGCGGTCTGCTCGTTTTCGGGTCACAGAGGCGAAGTCACAGGTACCTGCATCGTTCCTCCGCATACGCAGGAACAGTTGGTCTGCGCGCCGGAGGGCGGTCCTCCAGAGCATCCAAGAGAAACCCCAGGCGACAGCTAAGCCATGCTTTTCTTCACGCGGGCGGTCTGCGGATGTGCCCAATATCTATAAGGAAGTAGCGCGTTGCTGAAGGCCAGGCCCCGGGCCACAGCGTCCGGCAAATTTCATTTGAGCTTGGATGCCCACATGGCCAGCCGGTGCTTCATGGCGAGCTGCGAGAGCTGGTCGTGGGGTAAGGGCTGAATAACGCCGTCGTGCACCAGCAGCCGGTAGATGTACTCAATACGTACGGTGACCGAGTCTGTGGGTTCAAATTCGACGACCCCGCGCTGCTCGCCGTACTTCATGCCGGCGGCAATGGCTTTTTTCACCATCTCTTTTTCGTTTTTCAGTTTCTTCATACAGACAGATCCAATTGGTAACGGCCCTAAAGATAGCTTCCCGCCGTCAAAAATAACAGCATCCCCGGGCCTGGGAAAGTGCCCGGGAAAAGCCCTTGCGGTTGGCGCACTACAGCGCCCATTGTCAATATCACGGGAGTTGCTGCACCATACGCTATCCATACGCGCCGGCGATGTCTGCCTGGACATTTTGCTGGTTCGTATTTCCAGAGCGCAACATAAGGAAGTGGAGTATTTGAGAATGAGTGTTATGCCGCAGGACTCCGATGCACCGCTGCTGGAAAGCACCGGGAATAGCGTGCGCTGGATTACGCTCAACCGTCCCGCGCAGCGCAATCCTCTTTCGCTGCGCATGCTCACCGATCTGGACCAGGCGCTGCTCAGGGCCAGCGATGATAAGGCTGTGCGTGTGATCGTAATCGACGCGAAGGGCCCGGTTTTCTCAGCGGGCCATGACTTAGGCGAGATGAGCAAGCGGCCCGGGGAAGACGCCGACACACAGCATGCGCGGATGCAGGAAATACTCGAGCGCTGCTCGACGATGATGCTACGCATTGTGCATTCACCCACGGCGGTCATTGCCTGTGTGCAGGGCACGGCTACCGCTGCGGGCTGCCAACTGGTGTCTGCCTGCGATCTCGCGGTCGCCGCAGACACCGCTCGGTTCTGCACTCCCGGGGTGAACATGGGGGGGTTCTGTACTACACCACTGGTGGGCATTGGTCGCAATATCCACCGCAAACATGCAATGGCCATGGCCCTCACCGGCGAGACAATCACTGCGGAGGAGGCCGTGCGCTTTGGGTTGATCAATGAGGCGGTTCCCGCGGATACCCTGGAGCAGCGCACGCAGGAGCTGGCCGCGGTGATTGCATCGAAGTCGGCGCAGGGTATTCGTCACGGCAAGGCGGACTTTTATCGACAGATAGATATGCCGATCGAAGAGGCCTTCGCTTACGCAAACAAGGCCATGGTGCGTGCAATGACCTCCCCGGATGCAGAGGAAGGTAAGACGGCGTTCTTCGATAAGCGTGCGCCGCAGTGGGGGGATGCCTGACTGCCATGCCGTTGATCGATGATGTTGCGATCGCGGACATACTGCGTTCGGTGAATACCGTGGCCCTGCTCGGGGCGAGTCACCGGGCGGAGCGCCCAAGCTATGGTGTGATGCGGTTTCTGCTCCGCAGGGGCTGCCGGGTATACCCCGTGAACCCGGGTCTGGCCGGTAGGAAGCTACTCGGCCAGCAGGTGTACGCCCGTCTCGCGGACCTACCCGAGACCGTGGATATGGTGGATGTTTTTCGCAATGCGGCGCATTTACCGACGATTGTTGAGGAGACGATCCTCTGCCAGATAGGGATCCTGTGGACGCAACTGGGGGTGATTGATCACGCTGCCGCGCAGCGTGCGGAAGATCAGGGAATCCGTGTCGTGATGGACCGCTGTCCGGCCATCGAGTGGCCGCGCCTGCAACGCAGCGGACTGCTGTAGTCAATGTTTTCCTACCCGAGGCAGGCGTAGCTGATCGGTCAGTCCGCGCGGTGCGGCGTTATTTTATTGGAGATTGATGATGCGTTTTGGACTAATGTTCAGCGTCCTCTTGTTCAGCCTGATAGCGTGCTCCGTGGAGGAGGACCCCTACCGGGCGGTTGGCGAACTCAGCTCCGATCGTGTGGAGCTGAGTGCAGAAAGTAACGAACCGATTATCGCTATCCTGGTTGCGGAAGGTGACACCGTGACGCGGGGTCAGCTGCTCCTGACCCAGGACCCGGCACGCGCCGCCCATGGCCTTGCGGAGGCACAGGCCAGTTTGGCTCAGGGTGTGGCGCGGGTCGATGAACTACTGCGCGGGCCGCGTAAAGAAAAGATCGAAGCGGCCCGGGCCAATGTCGCGGGAGCCACTCAGGAAGCACTTTTCCGTCAGTCGGAATTTACCCGGGCCGAGGGCGTTTTCGAGCAGAATCTGTCGTCTCGGGAAGCTTTGGACAGGAGTCGGGCCTTGCTGGACAGCGCCAACGCAGTTCTGGATAAACGGCGTGCGGAGTTGGCTGAGCTGTTGTCGGGGGCCACGGTGGAGGAGCTGGCGCAGGCTGAACAGGCGGTAAAGCAGGCGCAGGCGCGCCGTGATGTTGCCGCGCTGGCACTCGAGCGCACCAAGCTTTATGCGCCGGTTGCCGGTCGCATCGACAGCCGCATTCTGGATCCCGGAGAACGGCCAACTCCAGGCATGCCCCTGATGATCCTGCTCTCCAATGAACAGGTTTATGCGCGTGTTTATGTGCCAGAAGCGCTGCGCGCTGGAGTGAGCGCAGGCTCTGCGGCGACACTGTACGTCGATGGGGTTGCCGGCGGGCTTGCGGGAAGGGTCCGCTGGGTGGCCGCTGAGGCGGCCTACACGCCCTACTATGCGCTCACAGAACGCGACCGCGGCAGGCTCAGTTACCTGGCCAAGGTAGACATTACGGAAACTGTCGCGCGTCTGCCCGACGGGGTTCCTGTGGAGGTGGAGTTTATTGCGAAGTCCCAGGCGCCATGAGCACATCCCACGCCATTGAGGCCCGGGGTTTGGGCAAGAGTTTTGCCAGTATCGCTGCGGTCGCAGATCTTGACCTGGATGTGCCGCGTGGCGAGATCTACGGTTTTCTTGGTCCGAACGGGTCGGGCAAATCCACTACCATCCGCATGCTCTGCGGTCTGCTGACCCCCACGACGGGTAGTGCCCGGGTGCTCGGGGTTGCGGTGCCTGGCAATGCGGAGGCGCTAAAGCCAAAGATTGGTTATATGACGCAGCGATTTTCCCTCTTTGGGGATCTGACGGTGCGGGAAAACCTGCTGTTCATCGCACAAATCTATTCTATCCCGCGGAAGGATCGCGGTACCCGTATCAGCGAGTTGCTCGAGACCTATTCATTAGGCGCGCAGGAAGCACAGCTCGCGGCGACTATGAGCGGTGGTCAGCGGCAGCGCCTTGCTCTCGCCTGTGCGGTCCTTCACAAGCCGGACCTTCTGCTTCTCGATGAGCCCACCAGCGCCGTCGACCCGCAGAGTCGGCGCGACTTCTGGGCGAAGCTCTTCGCGCTTGCGGCCATGGGCACGACTATCCTGGTATCAACCCACTACATGGACGAGGCCGAGCGCTGCCACCGGCTGGCGATTCTGGATCACGGACGCAAGGTTGCGGACGATACCCCGGCACGCCTGAAAGACAATACCGGCATGACGGTGCTGGAGGTGAACGCGCAGGATCCCTATCGGGCGCAGGCAGTGATCGCAGACACAGCGGAGGTGGTCAGTGTTACGCAGTTGGGTATGCGGTTGCGGGTGCTTATGCCGGAGCATGTTGAGGCCCCGGACGCGCGCATTCGTCAGGCTTTGCAGAGCGCGCAGATAGGGGCCGAAACACTGATCAGCGTGGCCACCCTGGAAGACGTATTTGTTGCTGTTACCTTACCAGCCCGGAAGTGCGCCACATGATGTCGGCCTCACGACTGTTCGCCATCGTCAGGAAGGAGCTGATCCAGTTGCGTCGCGATCGGCTGACCTTCGGCATGATTGTGGGGATACCTATCGTGCAGATGCTGCTGTTCGGCTACGCCATCAATACAGACGTGCGCGATCTGCGTGCGGCTGTGGCGAATCAGTCAGGTTCACACCTGTCCCGGCAATTCCTGAGCGCTCTGGGTGAAACGCAGGTTCTGGATTTCGTTGCCGTCCGCAATGGCCCGGCGGAGTTGGAAGAGCTGCTGCGTCAGGGCAAAGTTTCGGTCGCGGTTCTGATCCCCCGGGACTTCGACCGGCGGGTTCTCGACGCGAGGCGGCCGGCGGTTCAGTTACTGGTGGATGGCAGTGATCCCGCAATTTTCGGCGTTGCGAGGCAGCTTGCCAATATGCCGCTAGGCTTTGACACATGGCCGGCCCAAAGCGCGGCCGCTGGTAATGTGAGCGTTCGGCCCTACTACAATCCCGAGAGACGGACGCCAGTCAATGTGATTCCGGGCCTTATCGCTATTATCCTGACTCTGACCATGATGCTTTTCACTGCGGTGGCCGTTGTTCGTGAACGCGAGCGTGGCAACCTGGAACTTCTTATCACTACGCCGGTAAGTACCGGCGAACTGATGACCGGCAAGATACTTCCCTATGTTCTCATCGGCATGCTGCAACTGGCGTTGATACTTGCGGTCGGCGACCTGCTTTTTGACGTTCCAATGCGCGGTAGCTTGCTGGATCTGTACCTCGCGGCGGTCGTATTTATCGCTGCAAACCTGTCCCTGGGTCTACTTTTGTCAACAGCTGCCGCTACGCAGTTTCAGGCCATGCAGCTCACATTCTTCATCTTTTTACCCTCCGTACTGCTGTCAGGTTTTATGTTCCCCTTTGATGGCATGCCATGGGCGGCCCAGTACATCGGGGAGCTTCTGCCCGCCACGCACTTTATTCGTCTCACCCGCGGCATTATGCTGCGTGGTGCATCGCTGATGGATCTCTACCTCGAGATACTGGTGCTCGCGCTCTTCACCGCAGTGACTCTGGGGCTGGCGATTGCGCGTTTTAGTAAGCGCCTGGATTAGGAACGCTGGGTCTGGCGCGTAGTACAGCGGTACCATGCCTAACCGATTCGGGTCGCACCGGGCGGATGGGATTTTAGTTTGAAGAACGCAATGAAGCGGTAGCACGATGGAATTCAAGGATTACTACAAGATACTCGGTGTAGATCCCAAGGCGGACGCCAAGGAAATCAAGGTGGCGTATCGCAAGCTCGCGCGCAAGACTCACCCGGATCTCAACCCCGGAAAAGAGTCCGAAGAAAAGTTCAAGGCGATCGCTGAGGCCTACGAGGTGCTCAAGAGTGCGGAGCGGCGTGCGGAGTATGATGAACTGCGTGCACACGGTACTCGTCAGCCCGGAGGCGGCTTTGAACCGCCACCCGGTTGGCGATCACGCGCAAACGCCGGTGCGGGTGAATCCGCCGATTTCTCCGAGTTTTTCAGTTCCATTTTTGGCGGCGGGTTTCGATCGGCTGGGCCAGAGGGGGAGGGCGCCGGCGGTTTTGGCATGCGGGGTCAGGACCTGGAAATCGAGATGCCCCTGTTTCTGGAGGAAACGCTGGCAGATACGCAGAAGCCGGTCGCCTACGAGACGGTGCTCAGGGATCAAAGCGGGCCCCGTACACTGCGCAAGTCACTCAAGGTGACGATCCCCGCCGGAACCGCTGATGGCGCTCGTATTCGGGTGAAGGGCCAGGGGACACCCGGCATCGGCTCCTCGTCGGCAGGCGATCTGTACTTGCACGTGCGACTTGTACCGCACCCGATGTTTGATGTGGAAGGTCACAACCTCCTGATTGCCGTACCGCTGGCGCCCTGGGAGGCGGCATTGGGCGCAAAAATTACCGTACCAACCCTCGACGGTAAAATCAGCCTGACTATAAAGCCCGGTAGTCAGACTGGGCAAAAGCTGCGCATTAGCGGGCGGGGCCTGGTTCACAAGGGGGGGCGGGGTGACCTTTATGCGCGGCTCAAGGTGGTGATGCCCTCGAAAAGCGATGCGAAGATCGATGAAAGCTGGCGTAAGTTGGCGGCCAGCGCGGCCTTTGATCCACGCGGCGAGTGGGAGAAACAGTCATGAGCACTACGACCCTGCAGGTCACTGTTCACGAACTCTGTGAGTGCGAAGATATTTCGGAAAAATTTGTTGTCGCCGCGGTGGAGCACGAGATCGTCGCGCCTATTGCCGGGGAGATCGCAGAGGAATGGATCTTCGATACCGCGCATGTTATCTGGATGCGCAAGGCGATTCACCTGCACCGGGATCTGGATCTCGACTGGGTTGCGATAGCGATGGTGATCGATCTGCTGCAACAGCGTGAGCAACTCGATCAGGAGAACCGGTCTTTGCGCATGCGTCTGCGGCGTTTTCTCGACGAGTTATAGATGGGGTCGGTTGTAGCCGGCCGATGGAGAATCTGCGGCCGCTGCTTTTTCACTGCATCCATTCGGGCTTTGAGGTGCCGAGCTCACGGGCCGGTTGCGCCCATCGCATGGGAACGCCGTCAATCGCCAGTGGGGGCTTGAGCCGGTAAGTCTGTCCCCAGGGCGTCTGCTCCACGGTTGGCGAAAAGTCATCCGCGACCGGTGTCTTGCTCAGGGACCCTGGCGCCGTTTGTGGGTAGGCAGACAGAAGTTCGGCGGTTCTTGCCAGGAAGTCCTGCGATCGCGCCGCCGCACGCCACGATCGTGGCTGTCGCCAGCTCGCTCACTGCAAAACATGATGGCAGGGGCTCCGGATCAACGGTTTCGAATGGGTAAGACAGATCCAGAGCAGCCCCTACCTCCTTCATCTACTCAAGCTGCTCAGGAATCCGCTCCTTCCATCTCCTGTGTCGGTTTCCGCCGGCGCTGCGGAAAAAAAGTGTTGTGGCGACTCAGTGATTTCAGGATTTTTTGCTATTAAGAGGGGTGTTTCCATCCGCCTGCTTCTTGGCTCGTTTGGCGGATTTTTTTTCTTTCGCGGTAAGGAGTGGCTGCTTTCTGGTTTCTTTGTTAGTACGTTGGATTTTTGTCACGATATTGCTCCCGGCCCTGAATGGGCGTGCATGGTCGCCATGCAGCAGTTTGAGCGTCGAGCTACAAACCGCGTTCACCAGCGACCTCAATTCGTTTTCAGTATAGGCCTGCGAGTCGCCGATAGCAGCTTTAGTTTTGAAGGGCTCACCGTGCTGCTTACTTCGCAGTATTGACGGCTTTGAGTGCGCGGGCCATCCGGGTGAGCAGGATGTGGGCCCGTCAGTCCACGGCGGCCTAATTAGACAAGACATTCGTCCTCTGCTGGAGACTTTCCCCGCTGAACAGGACGTCCTGCAGCAGCGGGAACTGTGCCGTGAGCCCTTGGCGGGCACTGTCTTCCAAGGCCCGCCATTGCGCGCATAAGTCACGCCAGGTCACCAGTTGGAAACTTTTGACCACGGATCGAAAGGGCTGATCCAGCAGCCTGCCATCGTATAGCGCTTCACGCCGATCAAAGGCGGCTTCGTTGAATAGCCGCTGCCCTTGGCTGAATGTCTGTTCATAGGCGGCTTCATTTTGCTGCATCAGCGGGATGAATGTTTCAGCGATGCACTGCAGCAGAGGTGCCAGTCGCTCTGTGGCGACGATGCGCCGGTTGTTAGCCTGGTGCTTTCCATCGCGGATCATGCAAAGCCAGCAGAATGTGCGCGGGGCCAGTTCCTGCATCAGTGTGGCGCTGCGCCCGTCTACAAGGTTCATAGCCAAATGGCCGTAGGCGCTTGCATCCGCCAGCGTGAAGCGCTCCCCGAGGAGGTATGGCTGGCCCTCCAGAATATGTTCCATGGCCTCAAGGTAGCGTCGCCATGCCATGTCCAGTAGTTCATGTGTGGGCGGAAAACCCTCCCTGGACGGGGGTGTCAGTGCTGCCGGGAGTCCGTCTTCATAGTGCCTGGGTGCGACGCTGAATAGATAGGGACAGCGCCTGACCTGGCGTTGCGCGATTGACCTCTGCATGCGCTCGCGGGCAAACGGCGGTAGTAACTTGCGCATTTCTTTCACGGTCATGAGCGGCATGGAGCTGCTGTGCGCGGAGTTAACCCAGCGATTGTGGTGAACCATATATAGACCGAACTCGTCGAAGGCGTCGTCGATCAGTCGACACAGGAAGCGCGTCGCACTTTCTGTTGGCAGCAGTGGTTTTTTGGATGTGTCCAATGCGTCAAAATGCAGTGCCAGTCCCGTGGAGTCGTAAAAGAACTGTTTGCCGTCGAGGCTGTAGTAGGGGACCTCCGGGTACTCATCCATTCCCTGGATGTACTGTGGAAAGCGCTGCACCCGTCGGAGCTTGCGGGCCATTTGCAGGCGTATGAGCATCGCGATCGCCTGCGGGGCACGCGCCTGGTCCGGAAAGCGCTGCCAGGGCACGCCGGTATAGTCCGCCAGGGATTGCATTTTCAGCTGGTAGGGCGATGCTTGCAGGCCCCAGAACCTGATATTGCTCATGATCTCTGGCCTGCACCATTACATTGCATATGGACTGTACAGTTTTCCGGGATCAGACGGCTAGCTGAAGAAGCGCCGCAAGCAGTGCGATGGCCAATGGCACCAGCAGTTTGGGGCCACCCAGAAGGAACCAGGGCGGAGCACGGGGCGGTATGTCGCATACTTACAATGTGAACTGCTGGCCTACAAGCGCTTGTTCTCATTTCTATCTGCCGCTACTGGACCGGGCCTGCGTCGGCCTGTAGCCTCACCGGCGAATGTGGCGGCAGATGTCGTTGCCAGGCATTTTTGTGGAGACAGAACATGCTTATCGTGACTCAGCAGCAGCTGAAGCGAGCGCTCAAAAAAGCCGCTAGTTACCAGGAGTGGCTGGAGGCGGCGGAGGCATTCGACAAACACCGGGGGCTGGACCGCTGGCGGCAACGTGACTACAGCCGACAATATGATTATGTGTCTTTGCGTACCCGCGTGGATCGTCTGCGCAGTCTCAAGGCGCGCCACGACAATCGCGGGCTACTGTACACACTGAACGAGGGCATTCACGGGAACATGGGCGGCATGGGCAGCACGGGCCTGTATGCACACGCATTGTCTGGGACAAAGCATCTCATAGAAGCCTACATCGAGGAGATCGTGCACACCCTGGAGCACCTTGCCAGTGAGGACAGCGGTGATATTTCTGTGGATGAAAAGCGCGATTTTTTCCAGCGTGCCAGCCATTGTTTCGGACACAGCGCTTTTATGATGAGCGGTTCCGGGTCCCTGCTGTTCTTCCACGTGGGGGTCGTTAGAGCGCTGGTGGAGGCGGAGCTCCTGCCCACGGTGATGTCTGGTGCCAGCGGCGGCGCAATTGTGGGCAGCGTGGTTTGCACGCACACCGACGAGGAGCTTCGTGAGGTTCTGCAGCCAGGATATTTTCTGGATCGGGTGCCGGATCCCGTCGGGCAGACCGCCAGGGCAGACGTTGGGGAGCTGGAGGAAAGTATCGCGCAGTTTGTTCCGGACCTCACCTTTGAGCAGGCCTTCAGGAAAACCGGTCGCGCGATAAATATCTCTATCGCTCCTGCAGAAACTCACCAGACCTCGCGCCTACTGAATGCCACAACCTCGCCCAGCGTACTCGTTCGCAGCGCGGTCATGGCCTCTGCTGCGGTGCCGGGGATCTTTCCGCCGGTTACGCTACAGGCCCTGGACAGTCATGGGGAACAAAAGAGCTACCTTCCTTCCCGACGCTGGGTAGACGGCTCCGTGAGCGATGACATGCCTGCCAAGCGACTCGCAAGGCTGTACGGCGTTAATCATTACATTGTCAGCCAGACGAATCCCCATGTGCTGCCATTCGTTACCGATGGGCTTCGCAAACAGACATCTATTGGAATTCTCGAGAATGCCGGGCGTCGTGCCAGCCGCGAATGGTTTAACGCGATCACGATGATCATAGATCGGGCAGACAAGAAGAACGGTCGGATCACCCAGGCCACCAGTTTAATGCGTTCGGTTATAAACCAGGACTATGTCGGTGATATCAATATTCTTCCGGACTACCGGTTGATTAATCCGCTGAAATTGTTCGGTTTTCCCGGGGAGAAACAAATGCAAAAGCTGATTGCATCCGGGGAGCGCTGCACCTGGCCCAAGCTGGAAATGATCCGTCAGCAGACGAAGATCAGTCGTGCACTGCGCAAGATACTCCAGAGCTATCAGGACAAACTGCTCATCTAGGCCATAGGCGAAGTGCGCCGCTAATGACCGCTTGCCCCGATCCAGCTGGCCGAGCCTTACATATTGGCATTTAGTATGTCAATATACCCTTCACTTTGCGTGCGCAGAGTATTGCCGTCCCTCGATTAAACCGTCTTCAGGAGTATTTCAATGGCATTACAAGAACCAATTCGCCTGGTAGGTGGGACGGGCTCACCCTATACACAGAAAATGGTGGCGTTGTTGCGCTACCGCAGAGTGCCTTACGCCGTGACCTGGGGTCAGCCTGATGCTGCGTGTGATGCGCTGGGGGTCGAGCAACCCAAGCCGATTTTTATGCCTACTTTCTTTTTTGAAGCAGAGGGAAAGACGCAGGCGGTGTGCGACTCAACACCGATTATTCGTCAGCTCGAAACCGCCTACCCGGACCGCTCCGTACTGCCCTCCGACCCAGCGCTGGCCTTTATTGACTATCTCCTGGAGGACTTTGCAGACGAGTGGTGTACCAAATACATGTTCCACTACCGCTGGTATCCCGAGGCCGATGCGGACAATGCCGGGAGCCTTCTGCCTCTGGGCATGGATGTGAGCATGCCGGCGGAACAGCTCGAGCCGATGAAGTTCTGGGTCAGCCAGCGACAGGTTGGTCGTCTTTATGTTGTGGGCTCCAATGACACCACTGCCCCGGTGATCGACGCCAGTTACCGACGCTTTCTCGCGGCCATGGAAAACCATCTGGCGCAGCAGGAGTTCATGTTGGGCGGCCGGCCCGGGGCGGGCGACTTCGGTCTGTACGGGCAACTCACACAGTTGGTGGGTTTCGATCCGACGCCACGGCAGATCGCCCACGAGGTTTCTCTACGCACCGTGGCCTGGGTTGATCATATGCACGATCAGAGTGGACTGGAGCCTGTTGAGCAGGACTGGATCGCTCTTGAAGATCAGCCAGACAGCCTGCGCGGGCTGATGCAAGAAATTGGGCGCGTCTATGCGCCCGCGCAATTGGCTAATGAGCTCGCGGTGCAGGCGGGAGAAAAAACCTGGGAGGCGGAGATAGACGGAGCCGCCTGGACACAGCGGACCTTTCCCTATCAGGCCAAGTGTCTGCAGTGGACCCGGGAGCGCTACCTGGCACTGCCTGAAGGGAGTCGCGCTGTTGTGGACGCGCTGTTACAGGGAACCGGCGTCGCTCGCATGTTGGTGTAGGCCTAGTGGTCGCCGCAACGGGCTGCTGTCGCCGCACATGCAGACTTGTGGCGTGTTAGTCCGGTGCTCCTAATGGACGCATACCGCTGTCTCGCGCAGCCGCGATGTCGTGCGCCACGATGACTTCGATGTCGGGTTGTGCGTCGAGCGCGGCCAGCCACAGGCGCAGTTCTTCTGTGCGCGCAGTGTTCTCGGGTACCAGCAGATTACTGTACAGCCAGCCCTTGCCGGTATTGCTGAGCAGTTGCTCCTTCACGTTGGAGATATCGCCACTCATAAGCCATAGCGTGCCCTCAACGTGCGCGGCAAACAGGGTCGATCCTGGGGTATGCCCGCCCAGAGCGGCGATACCGAGTCCGGGAAAGTCCGCATGGCTTAGCAGTCCATCGCCGGCGAGGAGGACGGCTTTGAGGCAGGAGTTCTTGAGCTGGAGCGCGCTTTCTTTGGTATGCAAGTTGTGCTCGCGTGCCTGCCAGGTGCTCTGGTAAAGGTGTGATCCGCCGGCCCGGGCAGCGCAGAAAGCGGTTATACCCTGCACGTGATCCGTGTGCAGGTGTGTAAAGCCGACCCCGTCGATTGCCGCAACACCCGGGCCCAGCAAGTCGGCGACAGTGCCGCGGAATTCGACAGGACCCATGCCGGGCGATAGCCTCGCAATCAATGCGCCGAAGTCCTGGCTCGCCTGATCGTCCATCGCAGCGTCAATCATGAAAAGGCGCCGATTTGGCCACTCAATGATCACGCTTGCATGTCCGAGCGTCCGCTTGGGACCGCGCTGGGAAGACGATTCGATGAAATGGATTGAGAGTGGTCCCCCGGGGACGCTCGCCAGGGCGCGCAGCTGCGCTTCTGTGGGCAGAGCCGGCGCAACACCGCGAATCTGCATATGCGCCGGGCCCAGAAATACCGCGAGCACGATTGTTGTGAGTATCACGAGAAGCAATGCTATTCGCAGGATCCAGCGCATCCGTTTTTACCTTGGTTCAGGGCCCCGGGGCAGCCTAACACGCGCTGCAGCGGCAAAAAGAGTGCGCGCTTTTTCGCGGTCTGGCGGGTGCTGTTCTTCCCGTATAGGGCGTGGAATATACATTCGGCGTAATAGGATACGATTGCTGGGAAAAACTGCTAGGGAATCCCCGTGAGTCACTTTGATGCCATTGTTATCGGTGCCGGACACAACGGCCTGACCACCGCCAATTACCTGGCGCGAGGTGGTATGCGGGTGTGCGTGCTCGAGCGTCGCCATATCGTCGGTGGTGCCGCCGTTACGGAGGAGTTTCATCCGGGCTACCGCAATTCCATTGCTTCCTATGTCGTCAGCCTGCTGCGGCCGGAGGTCGTGCGCGATCTGGAGTTGGAGCGCTATGGATACGAGCCCATGCTGCTGGATAATTCGCTTTACCTGGATACGCGGGGCGATTACCTCCTCCTTAACGGTGACGATGCCCATGATCGCGCGCAGTTTGGCAAGTTCTCCAGTGTTGACTACGACGCCTACCACGCCTTCGAAGAGACCGTGGATCAGATTGGCGGCCTGCTGGCTAAGCAGTGGCTGCGTGAACCCCCCAAACTCGCTATGAATGGCTTGGGCGATATCCTCTCCAGTCTGCGTCTGGGCGCCGATATTTTTCGTCTCGACGAGAACGCACGCTGGCGACTCATGCAGTTTTTTGTTGGCGCACCCGAGACGATTATCGAGCGCTGGTTTGAGAGCCCAAAGATCAAGGCCATGGTTGCGGCACACATAATGCCGGCGAACTACGCGCCGCTGACGCAGCCCGGTGCAAGTCTTGCCATGCTGCATCATGCGGTGGGCGAGATCGCGGGTCGACGGGGTGCCTGGGGGATTGTCAGGGGCGGTATGGGGGCCATTACCCAGGCTATGGCCGCATCCGCCCGTGAATACGGTGTAGACATTCGCACGGATGCTGCCGTGGCCAAAATAGAGCTGGAGCGCGGCGCGGTCAGTGGAGTGCGACTGGAAAATGGCGAGCTCATCCACGCGCCGGTGGTCGCGGCCAATACAGATCCCAAGCGAACGTTTCTGACACTGCTGGGCGACGAACACCTGCCTGAAGACTTTGCCCGGGATATACGCGCTTTCCGCCAGGAATCGGCGTCCCTGCGCATGAATCTGGCGCTCTCGGGATTGCCGGAGTTTGCGGCTATCCCCGGTTCTGATATCGGCGCGCAGCACCGCAGCAGCATCACATTTATTGAAAGCGCAGAGCACCTGAACGAGGCTTACCACAGTGCCCGCTCGGGTGTGCCCGCGAGTCCCCCGATTATTGAGGCGATAATACCGAGTACTATCGACGAGACGCTGACGGACAAGCCCGGGCATCACGTGATGAGCTTGCTGTGCAAGTACATGCCCTATGACCTTGCGCAGGGCCAACATTGGGACGAGCGCAAGCCCGAGGTTGTGCAGGACATTCTCGACCATGTCGCGCGCTTTATCCCCAATCTCCCGGATATCCTTGTGGCGCAGCAGTGCCTCACTCCCCTGGATCTGGAACGCATGCTGGGCATGACCCGGGGGGATATCTGCCATGGCCGACTGGAACCCGATCAACTGTTCAGCATGCGACCGCACCCGCAGGCCGCACAGTACGCCACGCCCGTGCCCGGTCTGTATCTCTGCGGTTCCGGCTCCCACCCCGGGGGTGGAGTGACCGGCGCACCGGGACACAATGCGGCGAAGCGTATTTTGCGCGATCGCTGATGTACGGATACATCCTCATGGGGTCTCAACTTGATATCCGCAACGAAGGAGTCCAGCGTTGACTCGCGCGAGTGAGACAGATGATCCCGATACACAATCGGGGCCCGTGAGAACGGTATTTGATACGCCGAAGTCGCTGGCCATCGGCCTGTATATGTCGATCGTGGGCTACAGCGTGCTCGCCGGTATACCGGTTATCGGTACCGCCTGGTTAACACTGCTGGGTTTTTCCGAGGTGGAGGTCGGGCGTGTTGCCGGCGCAGACCTCGGCGGCCTGTCCTGCGGTGCGGTGATCGCAGCGCTGCTTGTAGTTCGCGTAAACCGTCGCGCGCTGGTCGTCGCCGGAGTAATCGCCGCTATTGCCGCGAATCTTCTCTGCGCCGTGGTCGATGGCTATCTGGGTACCCTGACGCTGCGCTTCATCGCTGGCGTTGGCAGCGGTGTTGTTACCGGCATCGCCGTGGCGACACTGGGTGGGCGGCGCAACCCGGCTCGGGCTTTTAACTACCTGCTGTTTTCTTTCGCTTTCGTACAGGCCGGGGAAATGCTGTTGCTGCCGCGTCTGTCTATGGCGCAGATTTACTGGCTGTTTGCGGCGTCTTATCTACCGGTGCTGCTGTTTCTGTCCTGGCTTCCGCGTCATCCGCATCCGGTTGCACATACACCCCGCGATCCGGCGCTGCAGCGTGCTGCGCCGCTGAAGGTACCCGCGCTTGTGCCCTGGCTGTGCTTGTGTGCGATGGCCCTGACCTATGTGAATATCGGCGCTTACTGGACCTACATCGAGCTGGCGTCGGCCGATGCCGGGCTGGAAGCAGACTGGGTTTCGCAGACACTGGTCTGGGTGTCGTTTTTCTCCGTTGCCGGGTGTCTTTTCGCCACACTGATCAGCGATCGTTTCGGGATCGCTCGCCCATTGCTGATGACACTCCTGTTGCACGCGGCGGCAGTTCTCATCCTGGTGACAGATATCGATCCCCCGCGTTTCCTGATCAGCCTGTATGCCTTTAATTTTCTCTGGATATTTGTGGACGTCTATCAGATGGGGTCCGTGGCCAATCTCGACAGCAATGGCCGCTTTGCGTCGCTGATGCCCGCTGCTCAGGGATTGGGGCAGATTATCGGGCCGAATCTGGCGGCAAGTTTGCTGGCCTTCGACGCGGGCTATTCCGCGGTGTTTCTGCTCTGCGGCTCAGCATCGCTCGCGGCGTTTATGGTTTATGCGGTCGCTTACTACCGACTGCGGCAGATGAACCGCGCGCCCGCAAGTGACGCCACAAGGTATCAGGCAGGGCTATAGCGGCGCGAAATAGTGATGGCCGCAATCAATCCCAGGGGTATGAACAGCGCGGCGGGGCCGAAGGCAATCCATGGTTCTGCCTGACTCCAGTTAATGGCGTCTCCGGGTAAAACGGTGCCACGCCCGCGCTGGAAGGGCAGGACGTAGTAGTTAAGCAGCAGGAAGGGCATCACCGCGCCGTAGAGTATCAACAGTGCGGGCGCCAGTAGGGTGATGCGCGTCGCCCTGGCATCAACTTCTTCCGCAGGTGTTTCGTGCAGCTTCTGCAGATAACGCTGTTCCTCTGCGCTCGGCGTTTGACGCCGCGATATGAGGACAATGCTCAGGAAACTGGCATACTTATGTGGGTGTCTTCCGCGATCCAGCCCTTTGTACACCAAGCTGTCCCATGCGGTAGAAGGGTAGCCGAAGCATGTTCCCGACGAATTCTCCCCTATACGTCCGGTAGACGCCGTTGGGGTCGGTTTCTAGCCTGCACATTGAATGAATACACTGGACTGACTATGCGTTTTGCGCCGCCCGAGGAACTGGAAGAATTTCTTGCACTGAACCCGGATATCCAGTTGCTGGAATTGCTGATGCCGGACTACAACGGCTTGTTGCGCTGTAAACGCATCCAGCGGCGGGAGTTTTCGGCGCTCTTCGAGGGCCGTTTTGCGGTGCCCAGGACCATGCCATTTCTGGGTATTCGCGGCGATATGTACGACGGTGTCGATCCCCGTGAAGTGGGGGGTGATCCGGACCAGATCCTGCGCCCTATGGCGGGCACGCTGGCTCGGATTCCCTGGTTTGACTCACCGGTAGCGCAGGTGCTCACAGGCTATGCGGACGGCGAGGGCTTTAGTTGGATCGATCCGCGCAGCCCGTTGCTGGCCGTTCTGGAGCGTTATCGCGGCAGTGCTATGCGTCCGGTCGTGGCTACAGAGTTGGAGTTTTATCTGCTGGCAGACGGCGATGCCGAGCGCCCGCGGCCGCTGCTGGGTCGCATCCCCGGGACCGGACTCTTGCAGGAGGGTATTCAGTACTGCATGCCTGATGACCTGATAGATTCTGACAGTTTCCTTAACGATGTGCGCCTTGCTTGCGAGGTGCAGGGTGTGCCGCTGACGGCGATTCACAGCGAGTTCGCGCCGGGGCAGTGGGAGATCAATACGCATCATCAGGAAGATGCGATAGTCGCAGGTGACCACGCCATGCTGCTGCGGCGCATTGTGAAGGCAGTCGCCCGTCGGCATGGCATCGCGGCGACCTTTATGGCTAAACCTTTCGCGGATGTTGCCGGTAGTGGCATGCATATTCATACCAGTGTTTACGCAGATGATGGCGTTAATGTGTTCGCCGATGATCAGCCGACAGTCCCCCCACGCCTGATGCCTGCGCTGCGGCATGCGGTGGCGGGTCTTGGCGATACCATCGATCAGGGTATGGCGATCTTCGCCCCCAATCCGAATTCTTACCGGCGCTTCAAGGCGGGTGCTTTTGCGCCCTCTGGCGCGAGTTGGGCCTATGATCACCGGGAGGTTGCTCTGCGCGTCCCTGCCTCCTCAGAAAGCAACCGTCGCATCGAGCATCGCATCGCCGGTGCCGATGCGAACCCCTATCTGGTGCTGGCTGCGGTGCTTGCGGGTATCCATGCGGGTCTGGCGCGTCAGCGTGATCCCGGGCCTCCCGTGTCGCGCGAGGCGGATCTGTCAGAAGACAAGGTTACGCTGCCGACTCGACTTGATGCGGCGCTGCAGATGTTCCGGGACGGCGATATCTTGCCCGCCTATCTGGGTGGACAATTCGTCGATGCCTATGCAGCGATCCGGCAGGGCGAGAACGATGATTTTCACGCTCAGGTGTCCGACATCGACTACCTGTGGTACCTGCGCGCACTCTGAGCTGAGAGCCGCCTAGGAATCAGTTGCTACAACAGTGCGGTACTTGGCTGGTGTTTCTCCGGTGGCTTTCTTGAAGGCGGTGTAAAACGTCGAGGTGGAGTTAAAACCAACGGAGAGGGCGACATCGAGAATCGCCGGGAACTTACAGTCTTTCTGCCGCAGCATTCTGGCAGCTGCGGTGACACGGAATTGGTTGACGTAGTCGAAAAAGCTCATGGAATGGCCGGCATTGATTGCCTGGGAGAGATGATTCACCGAGCATCCCAACTGCTTGGCGAGCCGGGGGAGGGATAGTTCTGGATCGAGGTAGGCTTTGTCCTGGTTCATGATATTCACAAGGGCGCCGAGAAGCTGCTCCATTGCCTCTGCATCAAGACCGGATTTTGCGTAGCGCCGACCATCCTCCGTCAGTTCAGTACGTCTTGTTATCGCGCTCGGCAGCCGATAGTAATCGTTGATTTCCTCGGCTACATCACCAGCAAGCCTGATGAATTCAGCTCCGCTCCAACCCAATGCACCGGAACCCATATTGAGCGGGTAGACCTGATATTGAAATGCGATCGTGTTGTCATTGACCAGGACCTCGCCAATCAGTTCGTAGCGATAGTGGTCGTTACTAAAATATTCGACGAGGTGTGAGATCAGGGCGTCGCCAGCGAGCTTCTGCTGGCTGGGAATATCGCAATACAGACCGCCGGTACACAGATGTCCAGCCACTCGTTCCGCATCACGGCCATTCCACGCGTCCAGGTAGCTGGCTACAAAATCCTGTTGTGTGCCCACGCGCTCCCCTCTCGATAATCTGTGTCTACCGCCCGCGAAGACCAGAGCCTACAGCAGCTATGTAGAGTCTGTCTGTTTTTGCTTTGTATATTGCTACGATGGAGCGCCAGTGCCGGGTCACGGCAGGACAGCGACCGCGCCGCGGACGCATTGTTCTGGAACTATAGGCAGCGATGATGCGCGTGTAAATGTGCGGCTATGGTCAGCGAGCCGGCACGGTCCATCCGCAGTGGGCATGGCGCTGGGGTAGCTGAGAGTGCCGGGGACGGAAACACGGCGGTGTACGAGCAGTATGCTGGAGCCATGAGGTTGTAGCGTGGCATTAACTGAGGATCTGAACACGGAGACAAACTCTGCACAGGCGGCGCAAGGCGGCCGCTTTTTTGCGATGAACCCGGGGCAGATCATCAAGATTGTGGTCTATAGCCTGTTGCTGGTGAATTTCGTACATTACATTGGCAATGACCTGGCCATTGCCCGCTACACGATGCACGATGGCTGGACCCTCAAGGACTGGACCGGCGCCTTTGCCACGACACTCGATGAATCAGCCTGGTTTTTGCTCCTGCTGCTGCTGGAGTTGGAAACCTATGCGCTGTCGGACGAGGCCTTTACGCCGACGCGAGTGCGCATCATGCAGGGGCTGCGTATCGTCTGTTACCTCGCGATTGGCCATACGGTATTTGCCTTTGCCGATACTTTGGTCGAACTCAGCAACGCCGTAGAGCACAGCGGCGTAGGGCTGTGCAGCTTCGCCGATAGCGGGTTGTCTTTCGCCCGAAATCTCGACTACCAGGACCTTGATGCGAGTAACTGCGAGACGCTGTCAGCGGCGACGCACTTCTACCAATTTGCCCAGAATCAGGCGTTGACCGATGCCGCGGGCATGCGTATCGAATGGGCGCTGGCATGGGTTGATCTCATTGAGGTAGTGGTGTGGTTGCTGATCCTGATAATGATCGAGGGCACTGTGCGTCTTCAGGAACAGCGCGTGACCGGCGGGTCATTCCTGCATTTTACCCGGGTGTTCAAGACGCTTTTATACGCGACACTCTGGGCTGCGGCGGGATACTGGATTCATCGCGGCCACTGGATTTTTGCCTGGGATGAGGCGCTATGGATCCTCGGTTTTATGGCCATAGGCATGAATCTCGCCGAATGGCGCAAGGAGATCGATGCCGAGGATATGCATAGGGCGAACGACTGATTAACACGCTCCCGGAGGGGTTTGCCGCGCTTGCTGCGGGGCCCAGAACGGCTTGTTCCTGAGTGTGCAGCGGGGGACTTTGTGGTGGTGCCGTAATTCCCGTTCATAGTAGACCTCGGCCCAGATCTCGCCTTGTAGTGCGTTCGTATCAACCATCGCCAGTGCAATATTGGCTTTCACCGAAGGTGACCACATGGCGGAGGTAACGTAGCCAATTTCCCGCGTGCAGCGCTTGTTGCCTTCGATATCGAGTTTTACCCGCATGCGTTTGGGGCCGGCTTTTTTTTGCGCGAGCAGGGCGCTGCGCTCGTTGAAATGTGGCTTCCTGAAATCTACGAGCCAGCCCAGATTGAGTTCCAGGGGCGTCTGGTCGTGCTCGAACTTGATGGTTTTGAGTGCTTCGTTGAACTCCATGTCGGGCATGATAAAGGCGGCCTCGAGGCGGGCCATATTTGTGGCGGACTCGCCATAGGGGTGAATTCAGTAGTCCTCGCCTGCGGCGTACAGGGCATCCCACAGCGGCAAAGCCTGTTCGGGCTCGATCCATAATTCGTAGCCGAGATCCCCGGTAAACCCGGTGCGCGATGTCCTCATCGCGGTCGGCAAAGCAGCTTTCATCAAAGCCAAAGCGGGCCGCGAGACGGCGAAAAATCTCCATATTGCTCAGTGCTTCACCCTGCAGCGGCAATACGGGGCGCGAGCGCTGCAGATAGCGGTGACCATAGGACTTGTAGACGTCGGCATATTCAAAGTGAGTCGCTGCCGGGAGGATCAGGTCTGCGCAGGCCATGGAGTTGGTCATGCTCACATCGCAGCCCACGACGAACACATCTTGGGAAAGTAGTGCCTCGCGCATCCGCCCCTGTTGCGGATGTACCGCGACCGGATTGTGGTTGTAAATAAACAGTGCCTTGAGCGGGGTTTCCTCCCCGGGCTCAAGCACGTAGCGGGGGACATTCAGAACGTTGATCTTCCGCAACCCATCGGGTGCCAGGTCGGGTCGTCTAAGACGGTCCCTGTCTACGGGAAAGAACCGTGATACATCGCATACCCCAGCGCCGACTTCACCAATATTGCCGCTCAGGGCCATCAGGGAGAAGGCCGCGCGGATACCGGCGCTGCCGTTACGGTTGCGCTCGGGTGCAACGCCAATGCTCATGGCGGCCGGGCGCAGGGTCCGGAAATAATGGGCTAGCATTTCGATTTGTGCGGGGTCTATGCCGCGCCACCGCGCACGGCGGTGATCTGGCCCTGCCCAAGGCGCTCGCGCTTGCCAATCATAGTGTAGCTTCTGAGGAAGCAGGCTGCGCCTCCTCTCAGCGTGTCCGCGCGGAATCCCTGGGTCGCCGGCCTATGCTAAACCGTTAACACAGATTGCCCGGCGATTTTGCATGCGCCCTTGATTTAGACTGTAGGTATTTCATAGCTACCCGGTGAATGATTGATGAGACGGTTCTCATTGCCATCGGCAACAAGAATAGAGCGGGTTCCATCCGCTGCGACGGGAGACTCGCGTGAGCACTAAACCAGTTGATGTCATTGTTATCGGCGCCGGTCATAACGGACTGACCTGCGCCGGGTACCTCGCCCGGGCTGGGCTGAAGGTTTTGGTCCTCGAACGTCGTTCGGTGATTGGCGGTGCCGTGCTCACCGAGGAGTTTCACCCGGGGTTTCGCAATTCCGTGTTTTCCTACCTGGTGAGTCTGCTGGACCGTTCGGTGATGACTGATCTGGAGCTGCAGAAGCATGGCCTGGAGTTGTTACAGCGACCGGGCGGGTCGCTGTCGATTCTTCCCGGCGATCATATGTACCTGCCGCGGGATGTGAGCCAGGCACAGCGGGCCATCGCGCGCTTCTCCCAGGCGGACGCCGACGCTTACCCCGCCTTCGAGGAGATGCTCGGGGATATGGGCGAGCTGGTGCGTGGTATTGCCCGTGATATTCCGCCGAACTTCGGCGGCGGCTGGACTGAACTGTTCGGCCTGCTCGGCAAAGCCAATACCTTCCGCCAGCTCTCGGCCGAGCGTCAAATTCAGCTCACGGAGCTGATGACCATGTCCATTGGGGATTTCCTGGACCGCTGGTTCGAAAGCGATCCGATCAAGGGGCTGTATGGATTTGAGGGGATTATCGGCAACTACGCCAACGCTTATATGCCCGGCACCGCCTACGTGCTGCTGCACCATGTGTTTGGTGAAATCGACGGGCGCACCGGCGCCTGGGCTTATGCGAAAGGAGGGATGGGGGCAATCACCGAGGCCATGGCCAGCTATTGCCGATCCCTGGATGTGGAGATTCTCAGGGACGCGGGGGTTGCGAAAGTTCTCACTAAAGATGGACGCGCCACCGGGGTGCTACTCGATGATGGCCGGGAGTTTTGCGCGGATGTTGTGGCCTCCAATACCCACCCCCAGGTGCTGTTCGGGGAGCTGATAGACCCGGCGGAAACGCCGCGGCCATTTCAGCAGCGCATAGCCGGCTACCGCAGTGAATCGGCGACCTTTCGCATGAATGTTGCTCTGTCTGAATTACCGCGCTTCGATAGCGTCGAGCACAATGCAAGGGGTCTGGCGGCGATGCAGAACACTATCGACATCTGCCCGTCACTGGATTATATCGATCGGGCCTATGACGATGCCGGGCGCAAGGGTTGGGCCGGCAAGCCAGTGATATCGATGTGTATCCCTACGCTGCTGGACGATTCCCTGGCCCCGGAGGGCTGTCACGTGATGAGCCTGTTCTGTCAGCACTTTCGCCGGCACCTGCCCAATGGCCAGGAGTGGGATGCGGTCAAAGAGCAGGTGGCCGATCTTGTTATCGATACAGTAGCTGCCCACGCGCCCAACTTTAAGTCGGCTATCGTGGGCCGCCAGATTAACTCGCCGCTGGATATCGAGCGCAAGCTGAACATGCTGGGCGGCGATATTTTTCATGGCAAGCTATCGCTCGATCAGATATTTTCTCTGCGTCCTGTTGGCGGCTATGCTGATCATCGAATGCCCGTGGAGGGTGTTTATCTGTGTGGCTCCGGGGCGCATCCGGGGGGCGGGGTGTCGGGCCTTCCCGGGAAGAATGCGGCGACGACGATCCTCAAGGATCTGCGGCGAGGACGCAGGCGACGCCTGTAAACAGCCTCGTTGTTAGCACAGGAGGCCGCAGTTGAAACGTTGCGTGAGTCGAGTGCTATTGCCTACCGTGCTTATACGGCGCCTCACAATCCCCAGCAGGCGCCGGAAGGTCCCGTAGAGGAGAATAACCTCGCCTACCTGCAGCGAGGTCGCCGAGTCACTCAGCGGGAACGGATTCCCGAGACTATCCGCAGTACCTGGCAGGTGCCCGGCCGAAGGCGAGCAGAGCTACTCAGGACTGTCAGTGATGCACAGATATGCTGATACAATGGATTATTTAATGAGGCTATCATCGAAAAAACAATACTTGGGGGGCGCACCCTCTTTGACAAGCTGTGGGATGAGCACCTGATCGAGCGTCAGGACGATCATACGGATCTTATATATATTGACCGTATTTTCCTGCATGAGCGCACCGGGTCTATTGCTCTGGCCAGTCTTGAGGCCGATGGGCGCACGGTGTTCTGTCCCGAGCAGGTGTTCTGCTGTATGGATCATATTGTGGATACCTATCCCGGCCGGGGCGACGATACCACTATGCCCAGCGGCAAGGATTTTATTGTCGCCACACGAGGCGCTGTAGCGGACGCGGGGATCACGCTTTTCGATCTGGGTGATCCGCGGCAGGGTATTGTGCACGTCGTTTCTCCGGAACAGGGCATCGTGCAGCCCGGCGTTACCCTGGTCTGTCCCGACAGCCACACCTGTACTCAGGGAGCCTTTGGTGCTCTGGCCTGGGGGATTGGGTCGAGCGAGGCAGAGCACGCCCTGGTGACCAAGACTCTGCGTGTGAAACGACCGGCAGCCATGCGTGTCCGCTTCGAGGGCACACTGTCTACTGCGGTTAGTGCCAAGGATATGATCTTGCACCTGATCGCAACCTATAGCGCCGCCGGTGGTAGCGGTTACGCCATCGAATTTGCCGGATCGGCGGTCGAGGCTCTTAGCATGGAGGCGAGGATGACCCTGTGCAATATGGCCGTCGAGTTCTCTGCCTTCACGGGGTTGATCGCGCCGGACCAGAGCACTCTTGACTATCTGAGCGGCCGACCCTATTCGCCGACCGGCGATGCGTTGCGTGAGGCAGAGAAATACTGGCACTCCCTGCGCAGCGATACGGATGCGCAATTCAGCCGAGAGATTGTGGTCGACTGTGCTGATATTGAACCCTGCGTAACCTGGGGTACCAGTCCGGAGCACTGCGTGCCGATCAGCGGCGCGGTGCCCCTGTCTACAGGCGGTGCAGATGCCTCGCGGGAGCGGGCCCAGCGCTATATGGATCTGCAGCCGGGGCAGCGCCTGCTTGGCCTGCCTATCGAGGCCGCATTTATTGGATCCTGCACTAATGCCCGCTTGTCGGATCTGCGTGCCGCGGCGGAAGTGCTGCGTGGTCGCCGCGTCGCGGAGGGTCTTCGGGCGATCTGTGTCCCCGGGTCTATGCAGGTGCGCGCGGCTGCGGAGGCCGAGGGTCTGGACCGGATCTTCATCGATGCGGGCTTTGAGTGGCGCGAGTCCGGCTGCTCTATGTGCTTCTATGCCGGGGGTGAGCATTTCGCCTATCAGCAGCGAGTAATCAGTACCACCAACCGGAATTTTGAGAGCCGCCAGGGGCCGCGCACGCGAACCCATCTCGCAAGTCCTGTTACCGTGGCCGCCTCCGCGCTGTGCGGATGTATCACTGACCCGCGAGATTTCCTATGAGTATGGAGCCGTTTCACAGCTGCACGGGGGTTGCGGCACCGATGTTACGTCCAAACATCGATACGGATGCAGTCATTCCATCCCGGGAAATGAAGCGCGTGTCCAAGCTTGGACTTGGCGAGGGATTGTTTGCCGGCGAGCGCTATCTCAGCGCAGAAACCCGCGAGCCAGCGCCAGACTTTATCCTCAACAAGCCTGAGTTCAAGGGTTGTTGCATACTTCTTGCGGGAGCGAATTTCGGCTGCGGCTCTTCCCGGGAGCACGCGGTGTGGGCGCTAAAGGAGTTTGGGGTGCGGGCCGTCGTTGCGCCGAGTTTCGGCGCAATTTTCGCCAATAATTGTGTTCGCAATGGCTTGCTGCCGGTAACTCTGACTCAAGCCCTGGTGGAGGATGTTGCGGACTGGGTACTCAAGGCCCCGCAGAGTAATCAGGTCACGATCGATCTGGATTCACAGCGACTGGAGGCCGGAGCGATCAACGTGTCCTTCGAGGTGGATGCAGGCGCTCGGCATATGCTGCTCAACGGGCTTGATGCTATCGCACTGACGCTGACTCGCCGGGATGAAATCGAAGGCTTTGACCGAAAGCGTCGTGACAGCCGGCCCTGGCTCTATCAGCAATAAGGGCCGTCGGCTCAGCCTGCGATCAGTAGCCCATCCCGGTCCAGGGCATCAATGGCCTCGGGAGCAATGCCGAGTTTTTCAAGATGGGCCCGGGAGCCTTCTCCGGGTGCCGGCAGGTCCCGGTACAGAGTGGTTTTTTGTTGGTCGAACTCCAACGGCAGGGCCGGGAGCTTGATGATCGAGCCGTCACTGAGAGTGATGTCCAGCAGCCCCCCTCCCTCAAGCAGATGCGGGTCGCTGACCAGATCAATGGGTTTGTTGATCGGCGCGAAAGGAACCCCGGCTTTGTCCAGACGCTCCATGAGTTCGCTGTGACTCAAGCCTGCGAAGAGTTCCTGAAGCATCGGAATAAGTGTGTCCCGGAGTTTTACCCGGTCATTGTTTTTCGCGTAGGCCGGGTCCGCGGCTAGTGCATCCAGGGCAAATTCGGCGCAGAAACGCTGCCAGAGACTGTCGCTGACCACGCCGACAAACACGCGCTCACCCTCTGAGCTTTGAAAAATATCATAGACCGACCACGCGCTGCTTCGCACTGACATGGGTGGCGGCTCCACGCCGAGGACACCCTGTTGGGCAATGTGCTGCCCCACCATAAATGCGGTGGTTTCAAACAGTGAGCTGCTAACGTGTTTGCCAAGACCGCTACGATGGCGCTCCTCTAGCGCAGCGAGAATGCCGATAACACCGAACATACCACCTGTAATATCGATCACCGAGCTTCCCGCGCGCATGGGTTTGTCCGGCAGCCCCGTCATATAGGCAAGTCCGCCCATCATCTGGGTCACTTCATCGAGGGCCGTGCGGTGCGCATAGGGTCCGGAAAGAAAGCCTTTTAGGGAGCAGTAAATGAGGGCAGGGTTCAACTGTTGCAGCGCAGCGTAGCTGAGTCCCAGCTTATCCATTGCGCCGGGACGGAAGTTCTCGATCATGATGTCGCTGGCCGTGATGACATCTTTGGCGAGTTGCAAGCCTCCTTCGCTTTTGAGATCAAGGCATAGACTCGCTTTGTTGCGGTTATACATGCTGAAATAACCGCCGCCGCTACCGCGCAGCCGCCGTGTGTTATCTCCGTCCAGAGGTTCGATTTTTACGACTTCCGCGCCGAGGTCGGCCAGAATTACGCCTGCAGCCGGGCCCATCACCATGTGGGTGAATTCAACGACTTTAATTCCGGCAAGGGGTTGGGCAGCGTCTGTCATACACATGTTCCTGTTGAGCTTGGGTCTATAAAGACAGTATGATATATCAATAGATCAAATAGTTGAACCAAAGCTGCTTTGGCGGCGTTTTTAGTATTAGTTGAGGTGCCTTGTGACGGGCGTGGATATTGAAATTAGCGAAGTGGGTCCCCGGGACGGGTTGCAGAGTATCGCACCCATCATGGCGTCGGCGGACAAGAAGGAGTGGATTAGCGCACTTGCAGCAGCTGGCGTACCAGAAATCGAGGTGGGCTCTTTTGTTCCCGCAAAACTGCTCCCGCAGCTTGCCGATACGGCGGAGATGGTCGTCCATGCGAGAAGCATCCCTGGACTGTCAGTAGCCGTACTCGTACCCAACCTGCGGGGGGCTGAGAATGCGCTGGCGGTGAATCCACACAAAATTACGGTTCCACTTTCCGTGAGTGAAACGCATAGTCTGAAAAATGTTCGGCGTACGCACGAGCAGGTTTTGGCCGAAGTTCGCGGCATTCGGGCCGCGATTGATGCGCAACCCACTGCACTGCGCCCAAAACTTGAGGGGTCCCTGTCGACCGCCTTCGGCTGCACTATTGAGGGCGAGGTCCCGCTGAGCAAGGTTTTGGAAATGGCCGAGAAGCTGATGGAGGCCGGATGCGATGAGGTCGGTCTGTCCGATACCACGGGCTACGCCAGCCCCCGGCAGGTCCGCGACTACACGCGGGCGATCCACCGGCTGCTGGGGGCGTCAGCGCTCACGGGGATTCATTTGCATAACACCCGCGGACAGGGCCTTGCGAATGTGATGGCGGCACTGGATGTGGGGCTGACCACGGTGGATGCCTCTATGGGGGGTATTGGGGGTTGTCCCTTTGCACCGGGAGCAAGCGGTAACATCGTTACCGAGGATCTGGTGTTTCTGTTGGAGAGTATGGGCCTGAAGACCGGCATTAACTTTGAGCGGCTGTTCGAGGCCCGACGTATCCTCGCCAAGGCTCTGCCCACGGTGGAGCTATACGGCTTAACGCCGGATGCCGGATTCCCCAAGGATTTCAGGCCGGCTACTGCGCAGTAGTCGCTGGGTTCCGTAGTCACTTGGGCTGGTAGCCGGGATTGTCCCTAAGCACCGTCCAGACGAAGGTCCATCTGGTATTCGAAGCGCTCCGGGTGGTACAGGCCGTGAAGATAATCGACAACTTTCTCTGCGCCAGCCGCGGTCGTGTAGGAATGCCGGATCAGGCTGATTAGCGGAGCACCGACGCTCGTGTCCAGGCGCTCCGCCAGGTCCTGCGTCGCTGCCTGGGCACTGATGGTCTGCGTGACGTGCGTTATTTCCAGCCCCTGGCGGCGGAATAGCTCAAGCCTCGGGGTTGTCTGGAAGTCTTTTTTTGATAGCGACGAATTCAGTCCTGTTGTCCAACTGGCGTAATGACCAAAGGGCTGCTTATCACGAGACCGCACGCGGGTAACAAAGAGCGCTTTCTCCCCCGCGCCTACGCCGAGAATTGAGGCGATGGCCAGCGGCGGTGTGGCGCGCTTGCAGTTGATGACACGAACATCGGAATGCCGGGCCATGCTTTCGATTTCCTGGAGCATGCCAATCAGTGGTGCCTGCACCGGTTTGGGAACGTACTCATAGGTGACGTGCGTGCCTTTGCCCCGGCGTCGGTTTACCAGTCGCTCTGCGGCGAGCTCATCCATTGCCCGCTTTGCGGTAATACGCGAAACCTTGAAAGATTCAGCGAGTTGCTGCTCCGTTGGCATCTGCATGCCGTTGGCGACCGTGCCATTTAGTATGGCCTGCTTGAGAAAGCTATAGAGCTGGAAATACAGCGGCGTCGGTACGTCGGAACGCAGTTCGCGAAGCGGTGCCTGGCCGAAAATAGCGCTTAGGGAATCCATTCAAGACCTCCCAAAATAATGCCTAATGATATATTAAAATAGGTCGAACGGTGGTTTTGCTCACTGCTGTGCCCGCCACTGCCCGACGATTTCTGAGGGCGTTGCTGACCAGATGTTCTGCTCAAGAATATAATCCAGTACCGCTTCGAGTTTGCCGATCCGATGCGGTTGGCCTATTAGCCAAGGGTGCAGGCTCAAAGTGAGCAATCGCCCCCCCTGGGTTTGCGCCTCAACGAGCAGCATGTCGCAGGCGTCGCAGACTTGCTCCTGCCAGGACGACTCCGAGTGCAGGTTGTTCTGGATGACGAAGCGGTCCTCCAGTTCAGTAGACAGTGGCAGGGCGACCAGAGGCCCTTTGTTCGTATGAAAAGGATACGGCATGTCATCGTTGACCCAGTCGCAGAGATAGTCGATGCCCTGCTCTGCAAGCAGTTCTGGAGTGTGTTCGCTCTCGTTACGTCCCGGACTTAGCCAGCCGCGCACAGCTTGTCCGCTGAGCGCACGCAGGGCTTCCAGGCTGTCCGATACTTGTGCCTGCTCGGTGCTGCGCTCGAGTCCGCCATAATGCGGGGTATCCATGTTCCAGCCGTGGCCAATCAGTTCTCCGTGGGCGGCGACTTCTTTGACCAGGCCAGGGGTGCGCTCCGCGAGTTGACCATTGACTGCAAAGCTGGCACGCACGCCGCGCGAGTTTAAGGCCTCCAGGACTCTGTAGATGCCGACCCGGTTACCGTAGTCCCGCAGCGTAAAATGCCGCAGGTCCGGATAGGGCATGGTCATGCCTCCGGGGGGAGGGAAGGGTACGCCCCGTTGATTCATCGGGAAAAACTGCAAGCTGACGTTCACCCACAGCGCCAGCTTGGCCCCGTCGGGCCAGCTTAGTGGTTTGCGATCCGCGAGCATGGACCAGTCGTAGCGCTCGTGATCCATACCATAGCGGCGCTGCGGGTAGCTCATATATTTGGGGTCCAGGGTCATGCTATCGCCCCGTTCTTTTTTTGCTCGATGTCAGTCAGGGCATCTTCGTAGTAATGCTCCAGATAATGGCTGGCGATTTCCCGCCCGGTAGCAACCCATACATCGCTGTGTCCAGTGATGTATTCGAGCGCCTCTTCGAAGGCTTTTAGTCGATGCGGACAGCTCACTTGATAGTTGTGTGTGGGAATGCACATTACTGTTCCCGACTCCTTGCCCTCTGCATACAGGCGGTCGAAACAGTCCTTTAGCATCTGCCCATAGCGCCGGGGCTCAACCTTGTTGACCACGAAGGCGATGGTGTCATTCATCTCCAGAGAGTAAGGGATGGATACGAAGCGCTTGCCGCTGCGCAGTGATATAGGGGTTGGCTGATCGTCGTGGAAGAGGTCGCAGGTGTAGCACCCTCCCTCATCGCCGAACATTTCGCTGCCGACCTCTGCGAAGAGGTCGAGGGTGTGCTCCGAGTGCGATAGGGCCGGGGCCAAAAAGCCGGCACAGGCCTGCCCGGTGTGCTGATGGATAGCTTGCATCGAATCGCGGATCATCTCCCGCTCCTGGGACTCGGACATACCGTAGGTATAGCGCGTGTTGTAGATACCGTGGCTGAAAAACTCCCAGTTCCGCTCGGCGCACATTGCAATGATTTCCGGGTGATGGTCGCAAACTGCGGTGGAGAGGGAGATGGAGCCGCGGATGCCGTATTTATCCAGCAAGTCCATCTGCCGCTGGTGACCCACGCGATTACCGTAATCGCGGATACCGTAGCCCTGAATTGCCGGGTAGGGTTGGGGCCAGGCTTTGCGCTGGGGGTTTGCCGGTGGGTTGAGCTCGTAGAATTCAATATTCGGCGCTACCCAGAACGCGACTCTAGCATTATTCGGCCAGCGCACGGCCGGACGATTGCGGTAGGGCCAGTAATCGTAGTAGCCCGGGTCTTCCCTCATTACTGCTGGTTCAGCCATGCCAGTACTTCCTCCACATCCAGAACATCAGCGTATTTCAGGGATAGATCCGTGAGATTGGCGAAGTGGTAGCTCTCGTGTTTGTCGGCAACACATTCCTCCGGGACGATTGTGCGGTAGCCCCGGGAGAGGCTGTCGACCGCTGTAGCGCGAATACAGCCAGAGGTAGAGCCGCCGCTAAGGATGACCGTGTCTACCTGATGCCATACCAGCAGACTCTGTAGCTGGGTTTCAAAGAAAGCCGATGGCATTTTCTTGAGATAGATAACATCGCCTTGTCGGTCGATCTTAAGCCGATCATCGAATTCGTTGCGCTCGGAGCCGAATTTGATGTTCTGCAGTGAATCCTCTGTATCTGTGCGGGTGCCCCAGATGCCGGCATCCTCGGCGGAATCCATGTAGGCTACATGTGTCCAGACTACGGGCCATTGGAGCTCGCGAAAGCGCGCGGCGAGCACATTAATATACTCGAGCTGTCGCGGATCTGTCTCGTAGGCGGTTTTGAACAGATCCGTGCGTGTGTAGGCTTTCTGCGGATCGATGTTCACGAGTACCGCCTTGTTACCAAAACCAAAGCGCTTGCGAGTCGGGTTGGCTTTTAGCGCCGCGTAGATTTCCCGGGCAGTTTTACTGGTCGTTTCCATACGTGATCCTGCTGGTGAGACATAAATGCCCTATAGATATATCATAATATCTTATGCAGGGGTCTGGCTTCCAGCTGCCGAAGCTTGCAGTCCTGATTGCGCCAGATTGGCATCTATCGCATCGAGGAAAGTATACATATCAACGACTGATTCAGAGTCGGGGTCCATGGTCTTGCGCTTAAGATCAACGGTGATCGTGCAGCGGCAAAGGGTATGGCGCGTCACCCCAGTCTAATCCTTGAAGGCTTCGCTCAAGCTTGCGTGGGTTGGGCTGTGTCAAGTACGACTGATGGGCCGTCATCCTCAATGTCGAGCAGACTGCCAGTCGCTATTTCCGGATCCGCATCCAGAAGTTCAGAGATCCGCTGCGCCGTGTCCTTGAGTGGCTGTACATAGCGTTCAACCGCCTGTTGCATGCCCAT
>JBLIIW010000009.1:0-38830 GCA_047635315.1 Halieaceae bacterium
AGCAGTCGCAGCGCGAAATCGTACGGCCAGCCGGTTGCCCTCAAGGAATATATGATCGGATTCTGCGTGCCCGCCGTCTCGGGACAAATAACAGTCGTCGTAGCGGGTCGATTGCGGCTCATCCGAATCTGACCAGGAGAGGCTGGCGCACTGCATGGCGTTCAGCGGGCCGGTGGAGCGAATCATGGCGTATCGGTACTGCCCGCCAACTGTGTCTGCAGCCAGTCCGGGAGCACATCGGGCAGATTTCGAACGGCCTCCAGCGGCATGGCATGCATCTCCCAATCGCCCAGTGGGGGCGCATGGAGTGCCACGAGGTAGTCCTGTTCGAGTGTTTCCCTGGGCAGCTCGATGACCCAGCGTTGATCCGCTGTGCTGAGCGTGCTGGTGCCGCCGCGCACGCTCAGTTTGCCGATGAACTGATACTTGCCGATGTGCACCATGTTGTGCGTTGTGCCGGCGATCAGCGTGCCGCGGCGTCGTGTCTGCACCGTACAGATCATCGGCGCACTGTTACGGCGCTCTTCTAAGAGAGGATCATCCAGGCGCTGCTCAATCTGTGTTATCACCAGCCCGACTTCTTCCGGAGGCAGCAGGACCTTCGCCGGACTGAAGGGTCTAGCGAGCTGTGTTTGCAGGGCCGCTTCGCCGGGCGCTCCGTCCTGGCGCGGGAGCAGGGGAGCAGCCTCTACAACAGGGTTCTCGATCGCGTTGTCGCTATGGTAACGCTGCAGTAGCTGGCGTAGACGATTGACTTCGCTGGCGTCCGAGTCGCCGATCTCCTGCTGTGGGCTGTCGGGCGCCGGCGCGCTGTCTTCGGATACCGCCTCGGGTGAGTCCGCCAGGAGGGGGGCTTCTTCGGCCAGGACGCACGGTGTGCGTAGCAGCGTCAGCGACAGGGCTGCGGCGAGCAAGGCGGCTTGCAGCAGCTTCTGTCGAGTAGCGGTGTGAGCTGAATTCATGGGTCCTTCTGGGTTGCACCGACCGCTAGCATAGCAAAAACGCTCCTGAGGATTGCTTAGGCGACTGGTCAGGGCCTGACGCAGTGGTTAGACTGGCGACCTTCTGAAAAGCCGCCGCCAGACTATCATGACCGATCAAACGCAGACGCAGTCCATGCCCAGTGACCGCTTTCTCACTATCGCTATCAATTTGCTCAATAAAGCGCTTCTTGAGTCGAGCCGGACCGATGCAAAGTCTATCTTCCGCGATCTCGAGGACGGCAAAGTGGTGCCGTTGACGCGCGTACAGATGGAAAACAAGTCCCTCGTGCAGTTCGATCTTAGCCTGAACGGCAATGAGTACCGGGGGCGCCTCAACTTTGGCAACTTTCGCAGCGGTCTTGCGTTGCTGATCGCAAATATCATTGATGCCCTGCAGAAGCCTGAGTCCCTGCGCACTTTTCGTGCGGAGCACGATGCCAACGTGATGATCTTTGGCGTGACGGCGGTGACCATTGAAGAGGAACAGCCCAGCGTGTTAGTGCTGGGCGTCGATGCGGGCGCCGGCGAGCCGACGGTGCAACTGCAGCTTATGTACCTCGATCACAGCCAGTTTGAGCGCAGCGCTGCGGGCGGCGCCAGTGAGCTTTCCGCCGACGCTTCCGACACCAGTCCCGACACCAGCCCCGACACCAGCCCCGACAGCGATCCGGAAGCTGCTACGGGTTGAGCCCCTGCTATTCAGACGGACGCGCTGGGAGCGATCACTTCCGCGCTTCCGCGCAGTAGATCTCGACCATCCTCATGGCATATACGACAGTCCAGAAGTACCCGGCCGCGGCGCTTTTTCTCCTGCACAGTGAGACGGATCAGCAGTCGATCGCCGGGAAGGGCGGCTTGGCGAAATTCGAGGCTCTGGCGCAGGTACACGGTACCCAGGCCGGGGAGTTCGTGCGCGAGCGCAGCGGAGATCCAACTGGCGAGGAGCATGCCGTGGGCGATCCGGTCTGCGTAACCCGCGTCCCGGGCGTAGGCCGCGTCCATGTGCAGGGGGTTGTGGTCCCCGGTGGCCAGGGCAAAGGCATCGATGTCGCTGCCCTGCAGCGTTCGCTCAATCTCACAGCTCTGGCCGGGCTCGAGTTCCTCGTAGTGGTACGCGGTCTTGTTGCTCATCTCTGCATTTCTCTCTTCAGCGCCGAATCGGCAAGATTACCGCGCTCGGTCCACGGTGTGCGAGTGCGCGCTGCATGAGCCGAGCGAATCCCGTAAAAGCCCGCGATATCGCGGCAATGAGTTACCCGCCGGATTTGCCCGTGGCCGAGCGGCGATCGGATATTGCAGCGGCGTTGGCAGCGAATCAGGTGATTGTGGTCGCCGGCGAGACCGGGTCCGGGAAAACGACACAGCTTCCGAAAATTTGCCTCGATCTGGGTCGCGGGCGTGAGCAGCGTATAGGGCACACGCAGCCGCGGCGCCTGGCGGCGCGCACGGTGGCGCAGCGCATCGCCGAGGAGGTCGGCTCGCCCCTCGGCGGGCTGATCGGCTACCAGGTCCGCTTTAACGAGCAGGTGGGAGACGCCACTGCCGTCAAGCTCATGACGGACGGCATCCTGCTCAGCGAAATGCAGCGCGATCGCAAGCTGTCCCAGTACGACACGCTGATTATCGACGAAGCGCATGAGCGCAGCCTGAACATCGATTTTATCCTCGG
The DNA here is from genome assembly GCA_047635315.1 of Halieaceae bacterium. Lineage (GTDB taxonomy): Bacteria > Pseudomonadota > Gammaproteobacteria > Pseudomonadales > Halieaceae > Congregibacter. The sequence goes on from JBLIIW010000009.1 coordinate 2,653, forward strand.
TTATCTAAAGCGCTTGCTGCCCCGTCGTCCGGACCTCAAGGTCATCATCACCAGTGCGACTATTGATGTGCAGCGCTTCTCCGAATATTTTGGCGGGGCGCCGATTATCGAAGTGTCCGGTCGCAGTTATCCGGTAGAAACACACTATCTGCCGCGCGATGCATCGGAGGGTGAGGAGCCGCTGGAGCAACTGGTTCGCACGGTGTTCGAGGTGCAGCAGGGCAACTACGGCAAGGCCGGCGACATGCTCGTGTTTCTCCCCGGGGAGCGCGATATTCGCGACGCGACACGCAGGCTGCGCGGTGTCGAGGGACTGGATGTGCTGCCCTTGTATGCACGTTTGAGTCAGGCCGAGCAGGCACGGGCCTTCGGCCGCAGTCGCGGGCGTGGTCTGCGTGTTGTGCTGGCGACCAACGTGGCTGAGACCTCCGTCACGGTCCCGGGTATTCGCTTTGTGATTGATCCCGGCGACGTGCGGATCAGCCGCTACTCCTACCGAACTCGCGTACAACGCCTGCCGATCGAGCCCGTGTCACAGGCCAGCGCGGACCAGCGCAGGGGCCGCTGTGGTCGAGTGGGCCCCGGTGTCTGCCTGCGCCTATACAGCGAGGAGGACTATCTTTCCCGGCCGGAGTTCACAGACCCGGAAATAATGCGCAGTAACCTCGCGGCGGTGGTGCTGCAGATGCTGCATATGGGGCTAGGCGACGTGGAGCGCTTCCCCTTTATTGACGCGCCGGACCCGCGCCTGGTGCGCGACGGTTACCGTCTGCTTGAGGAACTGGGGGCCGTCGACGAGCGTCTCCACCTCAGCCAACTGGGTCGAAAGATGGCGGCGTTTCCCGTCGATCCCACACTGGCGCGTATGGTGCTGGCCGCGCAGCGCAACGGGGTCCTTCCCGAGATGCTGGTCATTGCCAGCGCCCTGGCGGTGCAGGACCCGCGCGAGCGACCGGCAGACAAGCAGCAGCAGGCGGATCAGGCGCATGCGCGCTTCAGGGATCCACGATCGGACTTTCTTGGACTTTTGAATCTCTGGCACTACTACGAAGGGCAGCGACAGGAGCTCAGTGAGAATCGTCTGCGCAAGCTGTGCAAGCGTGAGTTCTTTTCCTATTTGCGCATGCGCGAGTGGCGCGATGTGCATCGGCAGCTGAGTATTGCCTGCCGCAGCCAGGGCCTCAGGCCCGCGCAAGCAATGGCGGAAGCGCTGGATTACGAGGGTGTTCACCGCTCCTTGCTGGCGGGCCTTCTTGGCAATATTGCCCAGCAAGATGAGCGCCGTGAGTACTTCGCCGCCCGCAACCGCAAGTTGCATCTGTTTCCGGGCTCGGCCCTTTCGAAAAAACCACCAAAGTGGCTGGTAGCAGGCGAAGTCGTCGAGACACAGCGGGTTTATGCGCGGACCGCGGCCGCTATCGACGTGCGCTGGGTTCTGGATATCAACCCTGCATTGCTCAAGCACAGTTATTACGAGCCCCGCTGGCAGCGCGACAAGGGCCGGGTGGTCGCCTGGCGGCGAAGCACCTTATTCGGTCTAACGGTTAGTGATCGGGTCTCGGTCCACTATGCGAAAACCGACCCGGTGCTGTGTCGCGAGTTATTGATCCGGGAGGGACTTGTGGTCGGTCGCTGGCCCCGGCAGCCGGCCTTTCTGCGTCACAACCTGCGTCGCCAGCGCGAGGTTGAAGCGCTGGAATCAAAGATGCGCCGGCGCGACCTCCTCGTTGACGAAGAGGCGCTGTTCCGCTTTTACGATGAACGCCTCCCGGAAGATATGACCACCGCGGCGGGTCTCGCGGCCTGGATAAAGGCGGATAGCTCACGCGACGGGCTCCTGCGTCTTAGGGATGAGCATCTGCTGACCCGGGATCCCGGGTCCATGGGCGAGCAGTTTCCGGACACGATTGAGTGGGACGGGCAACTTTACCGTCTCAGCTATGAATTCAGTCCCGGCGGAGAGGGCGACGGTGTTTCGGCGACGGTGCCGGTCGCGCTGCTCAACCGCGTGCCGCGCTTTCGATTCGAGTGGCTCATCCGGGGACTGCTCCGCGAAAAGTGTATCGCCATGATCAAGGCACTGCCCAAGGGGCTGCGCAAACAGATGGTGCCGGTGCCGGACTGGGTGGATCGCGCCTTGCAGGATATGTCCGAGCGCGACCAGCCCCTCGCCGGTGTTCTTGCGGAGCGCCTGCGGGCAATTGGCGGGCCGTCCATCGCCAGTAGCGACTGGGATTATGCGGCGCTTGACGACTATTACCGCATGAACTTTCGCGTCGTTGATGAGAAGGGGCGCCTTCTGGAACAAAACCGCGACCTGCCCGCTCTGGTGGAACGCTTTCAGGACGCTACGCGCCAGAGGCTGGGTTCCGGAGGAGAGGCCTCTCCCCAGCGCAGCGGCCTGACGCGCTGGGATTTCGATGCGCTCCCGCGCGAGTGGCGTTTCAGCCAGGCGGACGTGGATATTGTTGCCTATCCGGGTTTCAGCGACCGGGGAGAGGGGGTGGATATAGCGCTCTTCGATTATCCCGGTATTGCCTGGCTGGAGCACCGCGCCGGCTTGGCGCGGTTGCTAATACTGTCCAACAAAGCGCTGTTTCGCGACTTGAAGAAACGCTTCCTGCGCGACAACGAGACGGCGCTGCTGTTTGCGGCACTGGATGTTGCTCGCGAAGCGCTGGTTGATACTGTACTTCCAGCAGTCGCCCTGGAAGCATCCGGGTTGAGTTCTGCGGACTGCTTTACGCAGCAGCGCTTCGATCAGGCGAAGCGCGCATGTGCCGCTGGGGCGGTGTCTCTGTCGGCGGAATACGAGGCCGCACTGCGCAGTACCTTACAGGCCATGGTAAAGAGCGTCATGCTTCTGCAGAAACAAGCCGCAGTTTATAGGGAGGCCACGCAGGATCTGGCGAGCCAGCGTCAACGCCTGCTGGGTTCCGACTCGCTGGCTATGGTGGATCTGGAGGTGATTCGGCATTATCCGCGCTATGCCAGAGCCATGCTGGTGCGGGTAGAGAGGCTGGCGGCCAACTATCAGCGGGATCAGGAGCATCAGCAAACCCTCGCTGCCCTTGAAGCCCCGTTGATTGCGCTGGAGCAGGAGGTCCCCGGCGCGCGGCTGCTTGCGGGCTCTGTGGGTCGCTACGCCGCAATGCTCGATGAGCTGCGCGTGTCCCTGTATGCGCAGCATCTGGGTACGGCACAGCCCGTATCGGTCAAGCGGCTGCGATCGCACTGGGAAGGGGCGCAGTCCTGGCTCTCAGCAACAGGCGGCCGTGACCGGGAGTAGTCGCTAGATCCGGTTCATCGCAGCGGAGGCTCGTTTTAACCCGGGGAGGATGACGGCGCGACTTTTCCTCTGGTATATAGGAACCGGGACGATGTTGTGCAGTCTATGGAATCGAGTACCGCCTTTGCACGTCTACTTTATGGGGTAGCGCGAAAGCCCTATTGGGGTCAGCGAACTGGGCCCTGATGCCGTATCATAATGCAGACAGGCAAAGCGGCAACGGGTTTGCAGGAGCTCAGCTGGAAATCGGCTGGCAATTGATAGCAGGGCAAGCGAGGGCGGTGTTAGCCGCGGAAAGGCTTGCCGGGGCTGATCGACGCAGGTGTCACAGTATTGCTGTGGCGGTCGGGTCAGTCGCGTGGATATGGAGATACAAGGTCGAGAGCGCCGGCTTCTGATGCCGGGCTGCGAGCCTTCAGGGACTATGAAAACAGCAAGGCAAAAAATGCGGGTTGTTTCCCAGTCTCCCCTCGCGGGAGAGGCCGGGCGAGCCTCGTGCAATGATTTTTCGACTCGGCGGATGAGGGCCTCCCTCTCGTTTCTGCTCGTGTTGATGGTCTCTTCACTTGGAGTACTTCCGGCGCAGGCGAGCACCCCGGATGATCCCTTCGAGTTCATCAATCGTCCGGTATTTGCTGTGAATAATACGCTGGATCGCTGGGCCCTGCGGCCTCTGGCGAAAGGCTATGACTTTGTAGTACCCCAGGTCGCCCAGCGCGGCGTTGGGAATTTCTTTTCCAATCTCTATGACGTGACCAGTTCGCTTAATGCGCTACTGCAGTGGCGTCTTGAGGGTGCAGCACAGAGTGGTGGACGCTTCTTTGTAAACTCAACGCTGGGTGTGGTTGGTTTCTTTGATATGGCCACGCGCCTGGGTATACGCCCCTACAGAACCGATTTCGGTCAGACGCTTTCTCTCTGGGGTGTGCCTGAGGGGCCTTACGTCATGCTGCCCTTATTCGGGCCGCGAACCTTTCGCAGCGGCACTGCAACACTGGTGGATACTTTCACGCTCTCCGTGCCGCCGTACCTCAACAATCGCGCCCTGCGCAATACGGTCTGGGGTATGGAACTGGTCCACACGCGAGCCCGACTGCTGGAAGCGGACGAACTCATGTCCGGTGATCGCTATATTTTTGTCCGCGACGCCTATCTACAGCAGCGGGCAGCTTTTGTGAATGACGGCGAGATCACCGATTATTTCTCCGATTTTGACGATGGCTGGGATGAAGCCTTGTAGGCTTCGGCCTGAGTCTGGACACGGGGCTGTGCTGTAAAACTGTGACATTCTCCTCAAAGCGAGCGACACCGGTTGCCTGTCTGTTAGCACAGGCGTAGGGTTCCGCTAACTTTTTATGAAGCATTCAAGAATGACCTTCAGCGGTAAGGTACTGGTCATTGATGACAATCAGGATCGCGCCAGCTTGCTGGCGAATCTGACCTCATCTGTCGGCTTCACCTCGACTATAGCGACTTCACTTGAACACTCAGAATCGACCCTCGACGAGGGCAGCGACTGGGACGTTGTGCTTTGCGAAGTGCATGCCACCCCAGAGGCCTGGGCCCATGAGGGCGCCACCCTGCGCGAACTCAACGTGCAGGTCCCGGTGATGATGTTCAGCAACGAGTCGCGCTCTGCGGGGATGATGCGCGCCCTGAGACTGGGTGCTAACGACTTCTTTGCCACTCCCGTGGAGGATGCAGAAGCGCTGTTTAGCTCCATGGAACGCTGCGTGCGCCTGCGCTCTATGGGTCGGGAGCTGCGCCGCTCCAGAGAGGCTCTGGAGGCAAGCAATCGCGAGTTGAAGCATACCGTCAGCGTGCTGGAAAAAGACCAGCAGGCCGGTCGGCAGGTGCAGATGCGCATGCTGCCGACATCCCCGATGCTGGCTGGGGACTACATGTGCAGCCATACGGTCATACCCTCGCTCTACCTGAGTGGTGACTTCACGGATTATTTCACCGTGGATGAGCACTATGTGGTGTTCTTCCTGGCTGATGTATCCGGCCATGGCAGCTCTTCGGCCTTTGCGACTGTGTTGTTGAAGAACCTCTTTGCGCGTAAGCGTTCTGACTACCTGCGTCGCAGTATCGATACCATTTTGAAGCCCGTCGAGATGCTGTCCCTGGCCAATTCAGAGTTACTCGAACTGGATGTGGGCAAGTTCGCCACAATGGTGGTGGGCGTGCTCGACCGGGTGGAGAACACCCTGTGCTATAGCGTTGCCGGGCACCTGCCGCTTCCGGTGCTGGTATCCGATGAGGGCGCCCGCTATCTCCAGGGGAAGGGCAATGCGGTGGGTATGCTCAGTGATGCGGAGTATTCGCAGGAGCTTATAGCGCTCCCGGATGCCTTTATGCTCGCGCTGTTTTCGGACGGCATTCTGGAAACCCTGGCGCCGAAGAGCCTGCTGGACAAGGAAGCCCTGTTTTTGGATATCTTCGCCCAGACGGCGGAGACGCCTGAGGCCTTGGTCAGTCGTCTCGGCCTGGACTGTACAGAGGGCTTGCCCGATGACATTGCCGCGCTCTTCGTGAGCAAGCGTGCGGGGGGTGCGGGCAATGGCTGAGGGACGTGTATTGGCAGCCCAAGAGCAGGGCGCTTACGTGGTGCGGATGGTGGGCGACGTGCGTCTGACTCTGTGTGCATCCATCGAGGAGTATCTAGAAAACATGCTCCGTGACCCGGTGTTCTGTAGCGTCTGGGTCGATCTCTGCGATGTTGAGGGGCTTGATAGCACCACCCTGGGACAGCTGGCGAAACTTGCGCTGGCGGTACACAAACGCTTCGGATTTCGTCCCGCGCTGTACTGTTGTGATGCGGGCATCAACCGTCTTCTTGCCAGTATGGGGCTGGATCGCCTTTTCGAGATGCACGAGAAAAGCTGCTGCGCGACCGGCAACTCACAGACTATTCCCATGGTGCTCGGAAGCGAGGACGCGGTGCGCGAGAGGGTATTGGAGGCTCATCGTGTGCTGATGAACGTCAGTGAGGTCAACCGCACACGCTTCAGCGAGTTGGTTACCAATTTGGAGCGCAGATAGGGGATTACCCGTTCGGCCTGCGCTTTGCAGCGCTGGTGTCGCGCACCTCGAGTTTGCCGCGAATGAAGTCAGCGTGCGGCAGGTAGATCAGGTCCGCTACCCGGCGAATCAGGTGTTCTTCGTATTTGTTCAGGGAGTCGTCGGCGTAAGCGACGGTCCACATCGCCCTCACCAATCCGTATTTTTCCGCCGAACTGTAGTGCTCGTTGACCAAGCTGGTGAACTGGTACAGGGAGGTGGCCTGGTCAACCTCGCCCGCTGCTTCTTTTAGCAACGTCGCGACATCGTCGTCCTGCAGGGAAAGTGATTCAGCCAGCAGTTGCGTCATGCTTTGCTCTTCTTCTGCATCTTGCGTGAAATCAGCCCTGGCAACTTCTATGAGCAGCGCCGCAGCGGCCAGCCTGCGCGTGTACTGCCCGTCGTGCTCACTGTCACCCTCGGGTTCCGCAAAGAGTTTGCGGATGGCATCAATCATCGGGCGCTTACCAGCGCTTCGAGACGCAATTGGTCGGCGATGAAATTGCGGATGCCCTCCGCAAGCTTCTCTGTTGTCATGGCGTCCTCGTTCACTGACAGGCGAAATTCCGGTTCACTCAGCGTTCGTCGCTCGTCGGCACTCTCTGGGGAGGCCGCAGAAAGACGACGCGGGAGCTCGCCCCTATCTGCTGCAAGTTCCTCGAGCAGCGCGGGGCTTATGGTGAGCCGATCACAACCGGCCAGGGCTTCGATCTGGCCGCTGTTGCGAAAGCTCGCGCCCATGACAACAGTGTCGTAGGCGTGCTGCTTGTAGTAGTGATAGATCCGGCGCACGGACTGCACCCCCGGATCATCTTCGCCGCTATTCACGATGAGGTCCGTATTGGCTTTATACCAGTCAAGAATACGGCCTACGAAGGGCGAGATCAGAAAAACGCCGGCGTCGGCACAGGCCTGCGCCTGGGGAAAACCGAACAGTAGCGTCAGGTTACAGTTGATCCCTTCGCGTTCCAGAATGGTGGCCGCACGAATACCTTCCCAGGTCGAGGCGAGTTTGATCAGTACACGCTCCCGGCCTATACCCGCGTTCTCATAGAGTCCGATCAGGCGGCGAGCCCGCGCCAGACTCGCGGTCTCGTCAAAGGACAGGCGCGCATCGACTTCAGTGGACACCCGCCCTGGCACAATAGCCAGTATTTCCAGGCCGACGGCGACCGCGAAGTAATCGCAGCAGGCCGCGAGTTGTTCCGTCTCGCTACCGCCCTCGCTTCCCGCCGTCTGTTTCGCCCGCTGTAACAGGCCCTGGTAATGCGGGAGCGCCGCGGCCTTCAACAAGAGGGAGGGGTTGGTCGTTGCATCAACGGGTGTGAAACGGCGAATCGCTTCGATGTCACCGGTATCGGCCACCACATCGGTTATCGCTTTTAGCTGCGTGAGTTTGTCAGTCATGGTTTTTCCGGTTCAGATTGATGTCAGGCGGCACGCTGGGTCACTTCTGTGACCGCGGCGCGCAGGACCTCTATGCCGGCGCCGGGCCGGTGCGCTTGCTCGCTGAGCAGTCGGCGATAGCGCCTCGCGCCGGGTACCTGTTGGTACAGGCCGAGAAGGTGTCGCGTAATCTGGTTCAGTCGCGTACCGGCGCTGAGTTCCCGCTCTACGTAGGGTAACAGCTCTTCGATGATATCTTCACGAGTGCGCGACGCGCGATGATCGCCGAATAACTTCGAGTCGACCTCAGCCAGCAGCCAGGGGTTGTGGTAAACACTCCGCCCAAGCATGACGCCGTCCACCGCCTGCAGATGCGGCGTACAGTCCTCAAGGCTTTCAATACCGCCGTTGATGACGATCTGGAGCGCGGGGAAGTCTTCCTTGAGTTGGTACACCCAGGGATAATTCAGCGGCGGAACTTCCCGATTCTCCTTTGGCGAAAGCCCCTGCAACCAAGCCTTGCGCGCGTGTACGATAAATACCTGGCAGCCACCGGCTGCCACCGTGCCGACGAAATCACACAGCTCCCCGTAGCTCTCCATATGATCGATACCAATACGGTGCTTCACGGTGACTGGCAGGTCACAGCGCTCGCGCATCGCCGCCACACAATCGCGCACCAACTCGGGCTTGCCCATGAGGCAGGCCCCGAACGCGCCATTTTGCACACGATCCGACGGGCATCCGCAGTTCAGGTTCACCTCATCGTAGCCCCAGTCCTCGGCCCAGCGGGCGCAACGGGCGAGATCGGCGGGCTCAGAACCCCCGAGCTGCAGGGCAATCGGTTGTTCCTCGGGGTTGAAGCGCAGAAAACGCGCGCGATCACCGTGAATCAGCGCACCCGTGGTCACCATTTCTGTATAGAGCCGGGCCCGGCGGCTGAGCAATCGCCAGAAGTAACGACAGTTTCGATCTGACCAATCCATCATAGGGGCCAGACAAAAACGGTGAAGCCCGTCAGTGGTAGGGGGACTATCGATGACTCTCACTCCGAAGTTGATTTTCTCACGGGCTATTGTCGCGGCTCCCGGAGTGTGGGTTGTAGTTGTTTTCGCGCATTTTGTTGCCGATGACTCCTGGGGACCTGCGCCGGCCTCTGGGGATCAGTCACCGCGCAGGGCTTGCGGCTTCATTTCTACCGACTCCGTACCGTCCGTCACCCACAATTCACCGTCGGTCACGGTGCATTGTAGAGACAAGCCGGGAGCGGCGAGAGCGGCGAGGGCGGCTGTCTCGGCGTCGCTAAAGGCGTATACGGACAGATTGTCAAAGCGACTCAGCCCATCGGCATTTTTCTCCCACCATACTTTCATCGCCCGCTCGCCGTAGCTGTAAAGCACCACCTCTTTTGCGCGTCCACAGGCTTTACGCAGGCGGGCCGGGTCCGGGGTGCCCAACTCAATCCACAATTCGATGGTTCCGGTGAGGTCTTTGCGCCACAGGTCGGGCTCGTCATCGGTACTGATGCCGCGACCGAAGGCCAGTTGCCTATCCGCATGGAGTGCAAAGGCGGCGATGCGCAGCATCATTCGAGCCTCGGTCTCCGAGGGATGCCGCGCGACGGCGAGGGCGAAGTCATCGTAAACGTTGCGATCAAGATCGGAAACATTCAACTTCACGCGAAACATTGTTGCCTTGAGAGCCATGGGCCAAAACCACTGCATATGAGGCGGCAGTCTAACTGAGAAGCCGCCGCCGGGTGGCGCTGCCATGCGCCGGTCTTGCTGTTATTATTTGCGGCGCACACTCGCCAAAAGAGCGTGTGTGTATCGAAACGGTGAGACCTTTCTGGCGGTTTCTGAGCGCCTTGCTGGCATAACTCTAGGGGGCGGTAGATCGCACAATGAATCCTGTATCTTTGTTCCAATCAATTTTTTTACGCGCAAAGCGAGGCACTATGCAGTCGAGGAAACCCACGTTTTTACTGATCCTTCTGATGCTGCTGTGTTCCGGGGGAGTCGCCGCAGAGGACGCCGGCACACCGAAAGCCATCGACGTTATGGTGATCGACGGACACAACGATCTGCCCTGGCAGTATCGCAAGCGTTTTAATAATCGGCTGCAACCGCTGGATATAGCGAATGATCAGCGGGACCTCGATGCGCCTCTGCACACGGATATTCCGCGCCTGCGCGAAGGTGGGGTAGGCGCGCAGTTCTGGTCCGTGTATGTGCCCATCGCGGCGTACGGCGGTGCGCCGGGAGATGCGGCTCTTGTGTTGGAGCAGATGGACCTGGTCAGACGCCTGGTTGAGCGCTATCCGGACGATCTCGAGCTCGCCTTTACGGCCGAGGATATTTTTCGCGCGCAAAGCCAGGGTCGCATCGCCTCGCTGATGGGGATCGAGGGCGGACACGCGATTGAAGACTCTCTGGGCACGCTGCGCTCACTGTATGCCGCCGGCGCTCGCTATATGACGCTGACACATAGTAAGAGTTTACGCTGGGCCGATTCAGCTACCGGTGAGGCTCGCCACGGCGGCTTGACAGACTTTGGTCGATCCGTCGTGCAGGAGATGAACTGGCTCGGCATGCTGGTGGATCTCTCGCATGTGACTGCGGCAGCCATGCACGATGTGCTGGATGTGGCGGCAGCTCCCGTGATTTTTTCCCACTCTTCGGCCAGGGCGCTGGTAGATCACCCGCGCAATGTGCCCGATGATGTCCTTAAACGCCTGCCTGCCAACGGCGGCGTTGTTATGGTGACCTTCGTGACCAGTTATCTGTCCCAGACGCGGCGCGAGTGGGCGCGTCGTCAGTCCGGAGAACTTGCGCGTCTCGAGGCGATGTATCCCTTTGAGAAAGATCGCCGGGAAAAAATGATGGATGCCTGGCGTCAGGGCGACCCGGATCCGGGCGCGACCCTGGCGGATGCGGCGGATCATATCGATCATATCCGCCGGGTGGCAGGCATAGAGCACATCGGGCTGGGTGGAGACTTCGATGGCATCAGTACCGTGGTAAAGGGGCTTGAGGATGTGTCGACCTATCCGGCACTCTTTGCGGAACTGCGTCGGCGCGGTTATCGCGACAGCGATATCGCGGCAGTGGCCGGCGGCAACGTGCTGCGGGTGATCCAGGCGAGCGAAGCGGTTGCGCATACGCTGCAGCAGGAGCGACTGGCGGCCGATCCTCCGCAGCGCCCGGATGCGGCTGAGGGGTGAGCGCCACGTATAAGAGGCGGGTTCATAGCGGCCCGCCGAAACGTGCCAGGGGTCGCCGCGCAGGCAGCTTGCTGCGTATTTTCCTGCTATGGGGGCTTCCCTGGTCGACCGGGTCGAATGCCGGCGTTGCCAGCGTGCCCATGCCGGTGAGCTTCGCTGCGGTGCTGCAACTGCCGTCCCGCGCGTCTGATCGCGATAGCACCTATGGGAGCGCGTCATCACAACAGGGGTCTTTATGGCTTCCAGATTCCAGCGACCCGGCCCCGGTAGTGGTGCTGGTGCATGGAGGTTGCTGGCTCAGTGACTACAGCGCCGCGAACCTTTCCCCCCTGGCGACACAGCTGGCGGCGGAGGGTTATGCGGTGTGGGTTCCCGAGTACCGCCGTGTGGGAGAGACCGGCGGCGGCAGTTCATTTCGACTGGATACATCCACAGACCGACGCCTGCACCGTGCTCCTTGCGATGCTTAAGCGTCTACTGCCGGTAACGGCCATGGAAGACCGGGATGCTTGAGCAAGCGCTGGTGCGCGATAAACAGGACCCACTGGCTGCGCTGCGCTCGTTGTTCGCACTGCCACCCAATACCGTGTATCTCGATGGCAACTCCCTCGGCGTGTTGCCGAAGGCCGTTCTGCCGGCGGTTCAGGATCTCCTCGCGGTCCAGTGGGGCCGGGACCTTATAGCCAGTTGGAATAGCCATGACTGGATAGGGCTGCCGCGCCGGGTGGGGGAACAGATAGCACCATTGATTGGTGCCGGCTCCGGACAGGTGCTGTGCGCCGACAGTATTTCCGTGAATGTTTTTAAACTGCTGGCCAGCGCGCTGGCCCTGCGGCCGGAGCGCTCTGTGATCCTCGCTGTAGAGCGAGATTTCCCCACCGATGCCTACATGGCCCAGGGGTTGAGCACGCTGCTGGGCACGCCTCGCTGCGAGCTGCGTACGGTCGCTTTTGGTGATCTTGAAGAGGCGCTGTGCGAAGACGTCGCTGTGCTTATGCTGACCCAGGTAAACTACCGCACGGGTGAACTCTATGACATGGCCGCCTTAACGCGGGCCGCCCACGCCGCGGGTGCGCTAGTGCTCTGGGATCTCGCCCACTCCGCGGGTGTGCTGCCCATGGAGCTCGATGCGCTGCAAGTCGATATGGCGGTGGGCTGCGGCTACAAGTATCTCAATGGCGGTCCGGGAGCACCGGCTTTTGTCTACCTGAATCAGCGGCATCACAGTGCGGCTGTGCAGCCGTTGTCCGGCTGGCTGGGTCATCGCAGGCCTTTTGCCTTTGCGGGCGACTATGAGCCCGCGGAGGGCGTGGAGCGCTTTCAGGCGGGTACGCCGTCCATCATCAGCATGCATGCGCTACACACAGCGCTGGAAGCTTATGAGCACACTAGCGTGCCGGCGCTGCGCGCCAAGTCCTTGACCCTGAGCGATTATTTTCTGGACTGTCTCGATGTCTCGGGTTTGGCTGCGCAACTGCACTGTCTTACACCCCGTGCGCACGAGCGGCGCGGTAGCCAGATCAGCCTGCAACACGAACAGGCCTGGGGTATCTCCCAGGCGCTGATCGAGAGTGGCGTAATCGTGGACTTTCGGGCTCCGGATGTCGTGCGTTTTGGATTTGCCCCGCTGTACAACAGCTTCACCGATGTTGCGCAAGCCGTGGCGTCGCTGGCGGAGGTGATGGGCGAGCAGAGCTATCGTGATCCTCGCTACGCCATCCGCCCCACCGTAACTTGAGATACTTCCACATGTTTTCAAAGAACAGCGCTATGTCTGCGCCTAGGCGTGGCGCGACTATCGCCGCACCGCTTGCGGCTATTCTGGCCGCGCTGTTCGCGGCTGTGCTCGTCGGTTGTGGTAGCGCCATGCCCGGGGCGACTAGCGCTTTGCCCGAGCAGCGCTACTACGGGGAGGGTGCCGATTTGTCGTCCGCTACGCTCGATACAACGCGTACGGTCAAGCGTTTGGCCTTTGGCTCCTGCTTTAAGGTGCAGCGCGGTGAGGCAGGTATTTGGGATGCGATTGCGGCAACAGATTCCGGCCTCTTTATTTATGCCGGGGACACGCTGTATCCGGATAGTGAAGAGGAGTCGATGGTGATCGGTAGCCTGCAGCAAGCTTACACAGAGCTTGCTGCTGTTGAGTCACTTACCCGCCTGCGCATGCAGACGCCGGTGCTGCCCGTGTGGGATGACCACGATTACGGGAAGAACGACGGGGGCGCGGACTTTGTGCATCGCAAGGCCTCCGAGGACCTGTTCGAACAGGTCTGGGGTCTGGCACAGGATGATCCCCGGCGACGGCGCGAGGGTATTTATCACAGTGTGCTGTTGGGTGAGCCCGGGATGCAATTGCAGGTAATTCTGCTGGATACGCGCTACTTCCGCTCGCCGCTGCAAGAGACCGATGAGAAGGGGGCCAGAGGCAAGGAACGCTATGTGCCAGACCCCGACCCCCGCAAGACGCTTTTGGGCGAGGCGCAGTGGGCCTGGTTGGAGGGCGAGTTGGCAAAACCGGCGGACCTGCGATTGCTGGTGTCATCAATCCAGGTACTGGCCGATGGCCATGGCTGGGAGGGCTGGCGGCAGTTGCCCGCCGAGCGCGAGCGGCTCTTTGAGCTACTCCGCGAGGACACTGAAGGGGCGTTGCTGTTACTGTCCGGTGACCGGCACATTGCAGGCTTTTATGAAAACGACATCGGGCTTTCAAGGCCACTGCTGGAGTTCACTTCATCGGCGTTGAATAACACCATAGCGCTGCCGTATCGCAACATTGCGCTGGCTGAGGCTGGCCCTTTCCAATTAGGTGGGGTCTATGGCGATGCCAACTTCGGCACCATTGATATCGATTGGGAAGCGGGGCGGGTGGTGCTGGGATTGCGTGATAAGGCTGGCCAGATAGTGAAATACCTGGAACGCCAGTTCCGAGACTGAAGACACAGGCGCTAGCGATGTTTTATATATTTGCGATACACCTTACAGACCCTGATTACAGCGCCGAACAGTATGCGCAGGCGTGGATAGAGGCCAGCGAGTACATTCAGCGCGCTGCTGGAGCTCGGGGCACGCGGCTGCATCGTAAGATTGGTGACCCGCGAACGCTGCTTGCTATTGCATCCTGGGATGCCAAGGCCGCCCGGGACGCCATGGAGCAGGATCCACCCGGGGAAATTGCCGCAATTATTGCAACGCAGTTGCCGCACGTGAGTATCGAACTAATCGGGGAATTCGAAGCTCCGGAGTGGGAAGTGCTCCCGCCGGGGGCTGGCCCAAGTTTCTGAGTTCCAGCTCAAAGATATATTGGCCCGGAGCCGTGGCGCCAGACCTGAGCCGTGAGTTACGTGGCCACAGGCCCTATAATCCGACGTCTTTTATCCGGCTCAGAAATCACTATGACTGTTCGTACGCGCATCGCTCCTTCTCCCACCGGCGACCCCCATGTTGGCACGGCCTATGTCGCCCTGTTTAACTACTGTTTCGCGCGTGCCCATGGTGGCGAGTTCATTCTGCGCATCGAAGACACGGATCAGAAGCGCTCCTCTGCGTCCTCGGAGCAGGCCATTCTGGACTCCCTGCGCTGGCTGGGGCTGGATTGGGATGAGGGCCCGGATATTGGCGGCGAGCACGGGCCCTACCGCCAGAGCGAGCGCATGGACCTGTACGGAAGCTATGCCCGCCAGTTGGTCGACGCGGGCAAGGCTTTCGTTTGTTATCGTCGCCCCGAGGAGCTTGAGCAACTGCGCGAGTCCCGGCGGGCAGCGGGTACCAGCACCGCGCTGAAACCCTCGGATCTTGTGCTGCCGGCGGCGGAGGCCGCGCAACGCGAGTCCGCAGGCGAGCCCTATGTCATTCGTATGATGGTGCCTGAGGAGGCGGGCAGCTGCGTTGTTAAGGACCTGCTGCGCGGCGAGATCGCGCTCGACTGGGGCATGGTCGATGCACAGATCCTGCTGAAATCCGACGGCATGCCCACCTACCATCTGGCAAATGTCGTGGATGACCATCTAATGGGCATCAGCCATGTAATCCGCGGTGAAGAGTGGATTAACTCGGCGCCAAAGCACCAGTTGCTCTACGAGTACTTCGGTTGGGATATGCCGGTTCTGTGTCACCTCCCCTTGCTGCGCAATCCCGATAAGTCAAAGCTCAGCAAACGCAAGAACCCGACCAGTATTCTGTACTACCAGCGCATGGGTTTCTTGCCCGAGGCGCTGCTCAATTACCTGGGTCGTATGGGCTGGTCGATGCCGGATGAGCGCGAGAAGTTCAGCCTTGCGGACATGCAGGAGGCCTTTGATATTCAGCGCGTGTCACTTGGCGGGCCCATTTTCGATGTGGAGAAGCTGCGCTGGTTGAATGGTATGTGGATTCGTGAAGACCTGAGCCGCGATGAGCTGGCCCAGCGACTTATAGACTGGGCCTACAACGCCGACAACCTGGCGGCGCTATTGCCCCAGCTGCAGCCGCGTATGGAGACCCTGAGTGACTTTGCGCCCCAAGCGGCGTTTCTGGTGTCCGGGACACTGGATATCGAGGCTGCGCAGTTCGAGGCCCTGGGCCCGGAGCCGGAACAGATCCTCAGGCAGCTACAGTTTGCGCTCTGGGCCCTCGAGGCGCTTGGAGAGTGGGACCGCGATGCGGTCTGGAACACGCTCAAGGCACTGTCCGAGAGCATGGACCTCAAGGTGCGTGACTTACTCGCCCCGCTATTTATTGCCATATCTGGCAATCGCGCATCGTTTTCTGTGGTGGATGCGATGGCACTGCTTGGGCCGGACATGAGTCGCGCCAGGGTGCGCCATGCAATCGAGGTGCTTGGCGGTGTATCGAAGAAGGCGGCCAAACGGCTGGAGAAGGAATTTCAGTCGCTGGCAGTCTGATATGGGGGGCCTCCTTAGGTGGAGGGCTCGTGCAGGGGTTGCCGCTCATCCCATTTCTTGAGCGCGGCTTTACAGGGGTCGCGGAAACTCAGGAAGCGCCCGAACAGCGGCTTGGCAATCACCGTAAGACCACCGGTGGCGGCCGCGGCTCCCCCGGCGAGCGCTGAGCCTTTAAGATCAAGGCCGATGGACGGTTTGGCCAGCGTACCGGTAATCTGCACATAGGGGTTGACCAGACTGCTGGCGCTGATGCCCAGTCCTTCCCGTGCCTGGTTGTCGAAACGCACGCGCAAGCGCTCGTTCCCGAGGTTCAGTTCGCCTCGTGCAGAGAGGTCCAGCCTTTTGCTGCGAAAGATAAAACCTGGATCCAGGTAGATTACTCCCTGTTCTGCCCGCGCGCCCAGCACTACGCATTCAACAGCGACATCCTCATTTCTCCTTACGGTAGGAAAAACGGCGCCGACCAATTGCACGAGGAACGAATCGAGGGCCACGCCCCCGCCCATGTTCTCAATCACCCCTGAGCTCCCGACTGACAAGACTTCGCCATTCAGCGACGCCGCCAGGTCTCGCAGGGTTGCGCCCCGCGCATCGAGCTCGACCTTGATGTCATGTTGGGGCAAGCTTTTTGGGTCCCTGGTTTCGACAGCAAAATTTACCGGAGTGCCTTTGATATCCATTTCCAGGGACAGGTCTGCGACGTCTCCAATCCGGGTACCCGCTAAATTGACGCTGGTCTGTCCTCGACTGCCGGTCAATTCATCGACTTTCAATTGCGCAGAGCCGTCTCCGCTTTTCAGGCTTAAACTCAGTTTATCGATCAGGGAGCCTGATTCGAAGAAGGGGTCCTTGATCCCGAGGGGGCCGGTGCTCAGACGTATATCGGTGCGATAGTCGCTCAGTAGTTCAAGGGGTAGGGCGGTGTCGGGGATGAGCCGTCCGTCGCTGCTTGCGGGCGCGGCTTCGGTGCTCTGCGCCTGATTCGTCTCGGGCGATTCAGCCAGCAGCCAGTTGTCCAGATCCGCCCTGGGGATGTTCAGGTCTGCGCTTATGGTACGGCCTTCGTCGGCGACCAGAAGCGTGCCGGTGAGGAGTGAATCCGACAGCTGCAATGTGTCGATAGTGACTCGAACGCTGCCTTTATCGAACAGTGCGACGGCATCGACGCTATAGGCCAGAGGCTGGTCGATCCGGTTCTCGAGTGAGCCCAGCATACGCAGGTCATCCCCACTGCCGCTGAGTTGGATGCGCTTTGCCGCATTTTTGTCGCTCGGTATGCTCAATTGGGCAGTCAGCAGCGTACGGCCGTCGCTACCGATGAGTGCGTCGATTTGCCTGGCCCCGGCGCCAGAGCGCTGTGTTTCCGCCTTGAGAGTGAGCGGCCCGGAAGGCGGCAGGTAGGCGCCTGTATTGGGAAGCAGCAGCTCGAGATTGTCGAAGCGCAGGTCCGTCGTCAGGGTCGTGCGTTCATCGATGCTGAAATCCGGAGCCATGCGCAGCGTCGCGTCTCCGCTCAGCCCCGGGCCTTTGAGATTGGCCAGAGAAACCGAGAACAGCTCCGATGACAGGTGTGGTGATAGCTCGAAACTAAAGCGCCCGGCCGGTATTTCCGGGTTGCCGTAACTTCCCAGCAGTGTCGCAAGTTGCTCGATTTGCGCCGTCAGACGCAGGGTTGAGCTGAGCGTATTGTCTGCGTAGCGCAGTTCGCCGGATACGCGACTGAGCTGCAGTCCCCCCGCGTCAAGGCTTAGCGCATTAACAGTCAATGCCTGGACAGAGCCCTCGGCCCCCAGGACCAGCGACGCGGGAACATCGCCCAGGGGCTGCAGGTCCAGGTGCTCGCTGAGCCGCGCAAGCGATGGTGTGCGCAGAGCCACTTCCAGCTTCAGCTCATCGAGTTCCGGGTAGCCGTTGATCTGAGCGCTGGCCGTTGCGGTCACACCTAGCACGCGTAACTCCAAAGCGGGTATCTGTATGTGCTTGTCCGCGCCGACGCGCAGCGTACCCTGCAATTGGTAGGCCTGCGCTGGCAAGTCCATCTCCAGGGATTCGCCGAGGTCCGCAAGGCTGCTTCCCCGGGCCGTCAGGCTGAGGTCGCTGTCGGCGAATGTCGGATAGGTACCGAGATTGCCCTTGAGCTCCATGCGGTGATCGCCGATTTCCAGGCTCGCTTCGAGACGTTCTGTTGATGGAGTGACCGCGCTAATTCGGGCGCGAATATCATAGGGCGAAGTGAGCCCGGCGGGTCGCTCCAGCAAGCGCTGATAGAACGCGAACTCGGGACCGGTCGCCCGTAAATCCATGCTGGCCTCTTCGGTTCCGGGGAACAGCGGAAAGTCGGCACTGCCGAGGATACGATGCTCGCCGGCAGTTATGTTGAGGTCCTGAATGCGGATGTGCCTGCCGCTGCGGTGCATACTGCCGCTGACCTCCAGAGGTATATCAGCAGTACTCCCAAGATCCAGGGCGGCGACAAGTCGCGGCAGGCTTGCGGCATCCACCTTGAATTTCAGGTCGAGGCCGTCGCTGCTTGCAGGTCGCGCTATGTCTCCCTGCACATTCAGTGAAAGACCCGTGAGCGCCAAATCCAGATCAAGCCTGAGACCCGGGTCTACGTCGCTGACGTCCAGGACAATCTGCATAGGCCCGCCAGCGTCAAGGAGCGGCGATAGCGCTGCGAGCCTGGGCGGCACACTGCCGTCAATGCGCGCGTTAAGTGACAGATCTCGCAGTTGCCTCAGCAGAGGAATCTGCAGATCACCGCGCATACTCAGGTCGTCAAGTTCAGCGGAGAAGTCGGCGCTGATGTTTTCACCGCTCACCAGGCTTTGTAGCGAACTGCTGTTGAGGCGAAGAACCCAGGGGCGCTCCTGCAGAGTGCCGCTGCCCAGCAGCTGCAAGCGCTGCTCAGCGCCCTCGCGCAGGGATAGTGTTTCCAGATAGAGATCAATGGGGACCTCTCTGCGTGGATCCAGTTCAGTGATCCTGATAGCGGTGAGTTGTGCCTGGCGCAGCACAAGGGGCAACACCGGCTCAATTGTTTCTTCGTCTCCTTCTTCGTCCGTTTCGCCGGACTCCAGCACCGGGATGTTGCTCTGCCCCTCAGTGTCTTTCTCCAGGGCCAGGTGCAGGCCCGACAGGAGCATCGCGTCGACAATAATAGTTTTTGACAACAGGGAACGGATATCGATGCTTAGCTGCAGACTTTCCAGAGACAGGAGGTAGGGGGCCTGTCCCCAGTCTGCATTGCCGATGCTCACTTGACTGGCGCTAATCTTCAGCTGGTTTCCCAGTTCAATCGTTGTCGGTTCGCCCAGGGTCACCGCGCGACCGAGCAATGCGCTGGCTCGACTCTCGATCAGAGGTGTTGCGAAACCGAGGCTCATGCCGCGGGTCAGGAGTACACCGGCCAGCAGCGTCAGAGCTAGCAGGAATCCGAGAAAAACTAGGGCGATGCGAAGCACAGGGCTGCTTATCGCTGGCGCAACCAGAGCGCTGCGGCACCGGCGGTCACCAGCGTTTCGAAAGCGAGTGCGCCCCAGGTATAGGCGGTTACCAACTCCTCGGCGCGCAGCGTGCTGCTACCGCGCATGGCGGCAAGCAGACCCATGACCAGAAGTAGCAGCAACAGGGCCGCTTCCTGCAGCCCCGGTCGCAGGGCAGCGACGAGCAGGAACAATCCGAAGCCGATCTGCAGGCCACCGTACATTGCGCCCATCTCCGCAAATCCGTCACCGTTGAGTATTTGCAGGCCCGCAAGTCGCGCGGGGAGACCGGGGTCGACCGCGCAGGCCAGACCATAGGCGATTACGATAGCCGCAACCAAGAGCAGGAAAATACGCGTCATAGGAGTAGCTCCTCAGTCCTTATAGGGAACCAGCGCGGTCGACTTCCGCTAGCGCCGGTGACAGTTTTGCGCCCATGTGGCGACTCCAAAAATAAAATAGTGCACCTGAAGCCACGATACCGAGGCTGATCATGGCTTCGACGGGTCGTTGTAGCACAATGTACAGGAGTGTCCAGCCGGTGATGCCCAGAAAGATCAGCGGGGTCAGCGGGTAGAGCCAGGTGCGGAAGGGCCTGGGAAGTTCCGGCTGGGTCCAGCGCAAAACAAACACCCCGAACACCGTGAAAAAAGTGTTCAGGGCCATGGTGGCGCCAGCGAACACCAGAATACGGTCGAAGGATGCGGTCCACAGGAAGGCCAAGGCCACGGTTGCTTGTACGATAACTGCCGTTACGGGAATACCGTCGGCGTTCACGCGGCCGAGGCGGCGGAACAGGGGGAAATCTTCGCCGATGCGCTGCAAGACCCGGGGCCCCGCAAGAATCATGGCGCTGACCGTGGACACCAGAAGCAGGGCCAGCAGCACACCCATGATGGTCGCTCCCGCTTCCCCGAAAGCATAGCTTGCGGCCACATAGCCAACCTCTACCTTGCCAACCATCGCCTCCATGGGGGCGACGGCCAGGAACACGTAGTTCAGGAGCAGGTAAGAGAGGCAGACCAGTGAGGTGCTGAAGATCAGTATCCTGGGCAGGGTGCGCTGGGGATCCTCGAGTTCACCGCTAATATAGGTGGCCGCATTCCAGCCCGAGTACGCATAGTTCACGTAGATCAGCGAGACGGCAAAGGCCCCCGACAGCATCAGCGCGCCGTCGCCCGGGGCGGGGGCGAAGCGCGTGTTCTGCCCCGCATCGTTAAAAAATAATGCCAGTGCGGCGAAGCCGATGACCAGCAGTATTTTCAGCAGCGTAAAAACGCTTTGCGTGCGGCCGCTGCTCGCATGGCTGCGGCTGTGCGCCACCGCCAGAACCACGATCAGCCCCGTGGCCAGCCAGATCGGCGACAGGGCTGGAAAAACCGCTGACAGGTAAACGCCAAAGGTCATGGCAGCCAGTGCCGTTGGTGCGGCAAAGCCCACCGTCGCAGACACCCAACCAGAGATGAAGCCGGCGATGGGGTGATAGATCTCGCTGAGAAAATGGTACTCACCGCCGGAGCGGGGCAGGGCGGCACCGAGTTCCGCATAGCAGAGCGCACCGCACAGCGCCGCGAGTCCGCCGACCGCCCACAGGGCCAGCAGCACCGGAGCTGACTGAATCTCCACCAATTGAAAACCCAAACTGGTAAAGACACCGGTCCCGATCATATTGGCAATGACGATGGCGGCGGCTACGGAGGGGCGAAATCGGTTCACCGGTCATTGTTCCCGTATTTGTATAAGTCATGCAAGTGCGAAACGCCGGGACCGGCGCCTTCAGATGGTATTTGCAGCAGCCTGGACCGGGGCCAGGCGAGTCTTGAGCCCCGGGATTGCGCAATCAGGCGCTCATTCGCTCAATGATAATAGCGGGTGCCATGCCACCGGCGGCGCACATGGTGATCAGGCCAAACTGCTGGTCGCGACGTTCCAGTTCGTCAAGAATCGTACCGATCAGCACGGCACCGGTAGCACCAATCGGGTGACCCAGCGCCATCGAGCCGCCGTTCACGTTGACCTTGTCGCGATCCAGATCGAGGTCGCGGATGAATTTCTCAGCGACTACAGCAAAGGCCTCGTTGATCTCGAAGAGATCGATATCCCGTAGCTGCATTTTCGCCTTCCCCAGAACTTTTCTTGCCGCCGGGACGGGCGCATTCAGCATCAGGGTTGGTGAATCGCCCATGTTGGCCATGGCGACGATACGAGCGCGGGGTTGTAGTCCGTGGGCACGCGCATAGTCCGGCGAGCTCAGTAGCAGGGCCGCGGCGCCATCCACGACCCCCGATGAGTTCCCCGCATGGTGAAAGTGCTGTACGTCGAGGTCCGGGTAGACCTGATTTACCAGCTTGCGAAAGGTGAGGCCGGATTCATCCAGCGGGTAGTCGGCCATCGCCGCAAATGCCGGTTTGAGCTGTGAGAGGCCTTCAAGAGTGGTGCTGGGACGCGGAAATTCCTCCTGGTCCAGGGCCAGGCTGCCGTCCGGATTGAGCACCGGTATCAGTGACCGGCTGAAATGCCCCGCTTCAATAGCGGCGGCGGCTCGCGTCTGGGAGGTGAGCGCCAGACTATCCAGGGCATGGCGGTCGATGCCTTCCATGGTGGCAATGGCGTCGGCACATACACCCTGCTGCGGTTGCGGATGCATCGCGCGCAGCTGCAGGTTATCGCTGTCTATAAATGGCGACTGATTTCCGTCTGTGCCGTGCTGCGACATCATCTCGCAACCACCGGCGATGACCATGTCCTCCATGCCACTCATGATGCTCGCAGCGGCCATGTTGACGGCGGTGATGCCGGAGCCACAGAAGCGGTCCAGGGTTACACCGGAACTGCGCGTGTCGTAACCCGCCTGCAGTGCGGCCATGCGTGCGAGGTCGCCGCCCTGCTGTCCGCGCTGCCAACTCGTACCAAAGATAATGTCATCTACCTCGGCGGTGTCGATTGCGTTGCGCTCGGCGATGGCCCGCAGGACCGTCGCGCCCAGGTGCTGAGGGTGCAGGTGGGCGAGGGCGCCCTTGCCGCGTTTGCCAATGCCGCGGGGAGTG
This sequence comes from Halieaceae bacterium, assembly GCA_047635315.1. Classification (GTDB taxonomy): domain Bacteria; phylum Pseudomonadota; class Gammaproteobacteria; order Pseudomonadales; family Halieaceae; genus Congregibacter. Next base: position 25,026 of record JBLIIW010000009.1, read on the forward strand.
CGGCAAGCGTCGATAATCCAGGCTTCATTCATGCTGCCAATCCTGTTTCAGTAGAGTTTATAAAGCTTGAGGCCTGACCGCTAACGGCCTTTCCAGACCGGGGCGCGCTTTTGTGCAAAGGCTGTGGCGCCTTCGATGGCGTCTTCGCTGGTAAACACCGGGCCGACGATCTCCTGTTGTTTCGCGAACATCTCATCGCTACTCCAGTCTGCTGCACTGGCGACCACTTTCAGGCTGGCGGCAACGGCCATCGGCCCGTTGGCGACAATTTTTGCCGCCAGGGCCCGGGCCGCGTCGAGGGCTTGGCCGGCTTCGGCGACCTTGTTGATCAGGCCGAGCTCGTAGGCGCGCTGGGCGCTGATGAATTCGCCGGTGAGGGCGAGTTCCATGGCAATACGCGGGGAAATCTGTTTTGGCAGCTTGACCAGTCCGCCGGCCGCAGCGGCCAAGCCGCGCTTAACCTCGGGTATACCGAACTTGCTGTTGTCTGCGGCAACGACCAGATCGCAGCTGATCGCCAGCTCGAAGCCGCCGGCGAGGGCATAGCCTTCAACGGCAGCGATGATGGGTTTGGCAGAGCGGTATTCGGTGAGGCCGGCAAAACCGCGGCCCTCTACGAAGGGTATTTCTCCAGTGACGAAGGCCTTGAGGTCCATGCCCGAGCAAAAGGTGCCGCCGGCGCCGGTCAATATGGCGACGCGCAGTTCGTCGTTGGATTCCAGTTCGTCGATGGCCGCGGCGACCCCATCGGCAAGCGCCTTGTTGGCAGCGTTTTTTGCTTCCGGGCGGTTCAGGGTAATGATCAGGACGCCGTCTTTGACTTCTGTGAGGACCTCATTGGCCATGGTGATCTCCTTTTATATCGCTAGGCGGCTATTCAATACACCGCATCGGGATTGGATGGTTGGGGTCGCACAGTTTGCCCGCACTGGGTTGCAAAGGCATGGGCGGTGGCGATCAGAAAAATTGTCCGCAGATGACAGTGGCCCGACGGGTCAGACCGGCATCCACTGTGCGAGTAGCAAGGCGGCAAGGAACAGCACTGTGAAGCGTCGCTGGTGCGCAAAAGCATGTGGGGCAAACCACAGAGGCCAGAGATTGCCGGGAAAGTGCTCGGGCTTTTCGGTCGGTTTCGGCGTTGAGAACACACCCAGGGCGCGCCAGAGCGCCCCCAGGTTCAGCAGCACCACCAGAAGGAACCCGTGCTCCCGCCCGCTCAGCACCAGGGCGATGCAGCCGGTATATTGGCTGATGAGCAGTAGTTTTGCCGCGACGCGCGCGGGGCGTTCTCCCAGTAGCACCGGTAATGTGCGCACGCCCTTGCTGCGTTCGAGGTCGATCTTGTCGATGTGCTTGCCAAACAGTACCGACGTGGGGCCAAGGCCGTAGAGAACACCGAGCCAGGCGGCTTTGCTGCTCCACTGCCCGATGCACAGGTAGTAGCTGCCCCGACCATTAGCGGGCCCCATACCAGCAGCACCGCGGGCTCGCCCATGCCGATGTACTTGAGCGGCCAGGTGTAAAAGAGCACGAAGAAAGCGCCTGCGGCCATCAGTGGCAAGGTCAGCCCGCCGCGCAGCGCGATCAGACTAAAACCGACTGCCAGCGCTGCGGCGCCAGTGGTGAACAAATAGCCATAGAACTGTCGGGTGCTCAGCAGGCCGTCTTCGATAACACACACGCCATACTGGTTGCGGTAGTAGTTGCCCCGATCAACGCCGCGTCGCGAGTCAGTGAAATCGTTGAGGAGGTTATTGGTGGCGTGCGCAAGCATTAGGCCGAGCAGGCAGAGCCGCTAGGGGAGCAGATCACCGCCCCCGTAACGAAGCGCCAGGAGCCCACCAAGGGCCGCGGACATCAGGGTCATGAGCAGTACCGAAGCGCGAGTGGCCATCAGCCAGCGCACGGGGAGGGTGAGCTGTCGCCACTCATCGGCCCCCAGAGTGGGTACGGTGGTCAGGGCCTGCAGCCAGGGCGAGGGTTTGCTCATCGAAGGGATCTCTTTTTGGATGTGCCGCTGTAATGATTTGCGTCGCTGACGCCTTGGCGCCACGAATGTTAGCAGAGCGACGGCCCTGAGTAGACGGGTTTTGGCGAGGTGATATGCCGCAAAGCTATTGAAATGTGCAAATGACGTCAGTAAACTCCGCGCTCCCTACATGGGGCCATAGCTCAGCTGGGAGAGCGCAACACTGGCAGTGTTGAGGTCGGCGGTTCGATCCCGCCTGGCTCCACCAATAAAATTTCAGAAACACCTTGCGGCTCTAGCACTGCGATGCTGGTTCACCAAGCGAATGACGGAGCTCATCTCAAGAATCTACCGTGCTCTGGATGAAATCGTTCGCGTAGACGTGTCAAATCACGTTGTAGTCACCCACGGCTTCGCCCTGACATTTATTGTTTCTCGATAGATAGAGATGCCATCAGCGCCAGCTGGTTTTGTGAATTTCCGCGCCTCTTCTGGTGGGATAACCCATATTCAACGAGACGACTTTTGGCGAAATCGTGCGGTCATGTTTTCCAACGAAACGACGCATCTAACCGATTGAGCCATTGGGTCTGAGTCGCATGCAGTCAACGCACTCGTCTGACACGAGCGTGTCAAATTAGGCGAAAGCCGACCCTCGGGGTCGCATGGTCGCGCTTGATCGCCCGGTGGTCAGTGGGTGCTGCGCATCGACGCGGGTTCGCGCTTGGATCTGCTCATGCCGGTACAGCGGCAGGTGATCGCCCCGATATCTTCGTCCACCAGGTCTTTGAGCAAACTGAGGTGTGCTCGATTGGCTCCCTCGGCGCTTAAGGACATGGAGATTTAATCGGACTACAGAAGGGGTCCGACCTGCGTTCCGATCAGCAGGGTCGCAGTCGCCGCGAGCGTGATCAGTATGTTGTCGTCGATCGGACCAAACTCGTAGCGCTCGACGACGGTCGCGATCACGCCGGCAATCAGGCCCCAGACCGGAATCGCCGGATCCGCGAGACCCCCGATCACCCACCCCATGGGGGCGCTGACGAGTAGCATGAAGAAGTTGCCGATCGGGCTCTTCGAGCGGCGGCGCACGAAGTGGTTGCGTGCGATGCCGGTGACACCGTCGCCGAACGCCATGAACAGCGCGGGCAGGATCGCCAGCCACGGATCGTCAAACAACCACCACAGGAATGTTACCGAACCGAGCCAGCTGATCGCGAACTTGAAGTCGTTGCGGTTCTCCTCGACCTGGAACCAGTACAGGCGCATATTCAGCGCATGGGTGATCCACGTGAAGCCACTGAACAGGATGCCGGCGATCAGCGGATACCAGATATCCGTAAACACCAGAGGAACCATCAGGGAGGCCACGCCGGCACCGGCCATGTGCACGATCTTGCGGTTGTAGTAGACCGCGCGAATGGGCTCCATGCCGCGAGCCACCATCGCCTCGTAGGGCAGCCGGGTCAGGTAGAGGGTCGACAGGACATAGATGCCGAGGACCGCAGCCCAGCCGAGTTGTGGGTCGAGAATCATGTAGGCGCTCCTATGGCCGGCCCCTGATAGGGGACCTCATGAAACGCCCCGAGTTTCCCTGAGGCGCGGGTCCGAGGCGGACCGCTGCTGGCAGCCGTCGCAGATCGAGGGGACCGGCGATGTTCAGGATGTGAATCCGAGGAACTTCGGGTGCAGGGCATTGGGCCCGGAGGTATGCGCTCGCGCTGAAGCGTGCCAATTGCGGATAGGGCTTCATCGGCGCCGTCCGGCCTGGAGAAGCTCAACGCCGTCGAACAGGGCACCGAAGTTGCCGGCGCCGAAGCCCTCGCAGCCCTTGCGTTCGATGAGTTCAAAGAAGAAGGGGCTCGCCTCGCCGCTGCCACTGAAGCGCGCCGAGTCCTCCATGAAAATCTGCAGCAGGTAGCGCCCGGGGGCGTCGCCGTCAGCGAGTATCTCCAGGCGCTGCAGGGCCTGCGTATCCTCCTCGAGCGATCCGACGCCGGCCTTCGCGAGGCGCGCGTCGAGGCCGGCGTAATACTGCGCCGGCGTGTGCACGAAGCGGACGCCACGCTCCCGGAGTTGATGCACCGCCGCCAGAATGTCTTCGACCAGGATCGCGACGTGCTGGATGCCCGGTCCGTGCTGATCGTCACAGTAGAGGCTCACCTGCGATGCATGGAAGTGCGGCCGACAGGGTTCGTTGTTCGCGATCTTCAGGCCTGAGGGCTCGTCGACCATGACGACGGAGCGCAGCCCGGACTCGCCGTTGTGGAATTCCACGCGCCAGTCGCGATGCAGGCCGAGTACGTGCTCGAGCCAGAGCAACATCGGGCTCATGGTCTGGTGATTGCAGGTGATGTGGTCGAAGCCCAGAAAACCGAAGGAATCCGCGTCGGTCTCACCTGCGTCGACGCTTTCGAGATCGGGCAGCAGCGGCGCGTTGTGCTCGCGCTGGACGAACCGGAACTCTACGTCGGGAAGGGGCGTGGCGATGGCGAAGCTTCCACAAAGCGCGCTGCTCTCGCCGGTCCAGGCGGGTTCCGAGAGAGGCGTACCGCCGTGCGTGTCAAGCCAGGCGTGCGCGGCATCGAGGTCTTCGACCTCGAAGCTGAGCGCACCGATGCCCTCGGGATGGCGGGCGAGATAGTGCGACGCCTTCGCCTCGGCTCGGATCCCCTCGGTGCAGACCACTCGGCAGCCCCCGGCCTCGAAGAGGACCGACCGCTCTCCGTGTGCGGCCTCGGCCGCGGGGGTCGACGCGGCGGTGGCGCGAAAGCCAAGCAGCTCCGTGAAGTAGTACCGGGTCGCTTCCAGGTCGCGTACGTAGCGGTGGAGCGCCCCAATTCGTTGCAGGCCCAGGGGCGAAGCCGGCCGCGCTTCAGGCATCTGGTCGAGTCCCCTGGATCAGCGCGTACTTGATCAATCCGCGGCGGAAGCCCCAGCGCATGAGCGCCAGGGCGAAGGACCCGTACCAGACGGTCGGGCCGCTCTTCAGTACTGCGAGCAAGCCTGCCGGACTCAGCGCACGGCGGATCACGGCGGGCCAGAACTGACTGACGGCCTCACTCCAGTCATCCCGCTCCACGGCGACGAGTCCGTTTTCGAGCGCGAGCCGCTCGTAGGTGGAAGCGGAGACCCAGCGCGGCAGGTAGTAGGCGTCCGAGATGCGAGCCAGGTGCCGCTCCTCGCTCGGCAGGAGCGCGGGCGGCACTTCCCGGTGGCACCAGGTAACGATGATCAGGCGGCCTCCGGGCTTCAGTACCCGCACACACTCCGCGACGAAGCGCGCCTTGTCGGGCATGTGCTCGCCTGATTCGCAGGACCAGACAAGATCGAAGCTCTCGTCCGCAAAGGGCATCTCCAGCGCGTCAGCGACCTGGAACCGCACCGTATCGGCAACACCGCGTTCCGAGGCGCGCTCCTGCGCACGGGCGCACTGGCGCGGGCTCAGCGTGATGCCGTCGACGCGGGCACCGAACTTCTGTGCAAGATGGAAGGCGCTGCCGCCGATGCCGCAGCCGACGTCGACCACGCGCCGGGCGTCGCTCACCCGCGCCCACTTCAGAACTTCCTCGACGAGGTCGACCTGGGCCTGGATATGGTCGACGTCGGCCTTGCCGTCGAAGCCGTAGAAGCCGTGGTGCATATGCTCGCCCCACTGCGCTTCCCACATGGCGGAGGAGTCGTCGTAGAAGCGTCGAATGCCCTCGTTCAGTTTCATCCAATTGATCCTTCAGACTGCCAGGGTTGCCAGTGGGAACGCGAGGTATTCGAGCTGGAAGAGGTTCCAGATGAACAGGTAGTAGGGCTTGATCGCGTCATTGTCATGGGGATTCACACCCCTGCTGCGCAGCCAGAGCGCGGCGAGGAGCAGCCCCTGCGTGGCGGCGAGCACACGGCCGTCGAGCTCGGGCAGCCAGGGTCCCGCTCCGGCGAGCATCACAAAGGCGAAGGCCGCGGTGAGGATCCAGCGCCCGATCCGGAACAGGAAGTCGGGCCCGAGGCGCATGACCAGCGTCTCGACGCCGAAGCGGGCATCGCCCTGGGTATCGGGAATGTCCTTGCTCCAGGCGATGACGAGCGCGAAGAGCAGCGTGAGGATGACCAGCAGCCAGATGCTGCCGGGCACGTCATCGCTGCCGGTCAGCGTCGTGCTGAAATGCAGATACAGGCCAACGTTGATGATGGGGCCGCGCACGGCAAGGATGCAGGCGGCCGCCCAGAGCGACGACTTCTTGAGCCGGGTGAAGGGCGCGGAATAGGCCGCACCGATCAGGAGTGAACTCGCCACGGTCGCGAGCAGCCAGCCCCCCGCGAGCAGCGCGAGCAGCAGGGCCGTCGCGAGGCACAGGCCGAGAATGGTCAACACCTGCGTCCGCGTGAGTTCGCCCGCCGCATAGGGCAGTTCCGGCTTGTTGATCCGATCGATCTCGAGATCGTGGTACTGGTTGTAGCCGACGATGAACACGGCGGCCGCGAGGCAGGCGGCGAGTGTCTGCAGCAGCATCCCCGGCGCGAAGGTGTCCTGCTCGCTCTGCGCCAGCACGATGACGTAGAGCCCGATGATCGCCGCGAGGGTGCCGATGAAGGCGTGCGGACGTGTGAACTTCCAGATCGAGACCAGCATCGTCAGGACGATCTCTCTGGTCGATGCGGGACAGCGTCGCGGCGCCAGCGGCCGTGCTGCAGCGAATCCAGTTCTGTTTGCGAGCCCTGGAGCTCGAGGCTCCCGTGGGAACTGCTGCCCTCCGCGAGCAGCACGTCGCCGCGAGCGTCCTTACGGTAGAGCCGGAACGACACCGGGCCGTCGAGCGCCTCAACGATCACCCGGTTCACGCCCGTGCCCGTAGGCCCCAGCACGTCGAGCGTGTCGCCCTGCCGGGCCTCGAACTCCAGGCGGTGACGATGGTCCTCGACGGCGCAGGCGATCTGCTGCGGTGCGCAGTGCATGCGCGTGACGCGGGCGCCCGTGTAGGTCGTGAAGCGGTGCAGTTCGCCCTGGGCGTACACGCCGATGATGAACCCCTGGAAGCTGCCACCGAACCACGGAATGCGCGCGAGCGACACGGTCAGGCAGTCGCCCCGGCGCTCGAAGCGATTGCACTGTAACCACACGTGATAGGTCGGAAAACTGCTGCCCCAGTCCTTCTCGATGTAGCCCTTGCCGCCGGTGAAATCGCGCTGGTCGCCAGCAACCGTAAGCGCGCCCTCCAGATCGTGATCGAGGCTGACGATGCCGTGGTAGCACTGGAGCATGGGCATCCAGCCGTACCAGCCCATAGCGCCCGGGGCGCGCCAGCGCACGGGCCAGGGGGTGAGCGCGCCGAAGCGGATAGAGCCCTGCGCCTGGGCCTCGGGCAGTGCGAGCTCCACGCCCTCTGAGGAAAAGCGGTTGTCGCCGATGCGCACGTCGAAACGGTCCGCCGCGGCGGAGAAGGCCGAAGTGGGAAAGTGGTGCATGGTCACTTCACGGCGCGCGCCGTCGACGATCTGCACGAAGGCGTACTGCTCGCGCTCGCCGCGAAAGAGGCCGGGGATCAGCGCCAGCGTTGATCCACCCGCTTCCTGGAGCTTGATGTACCAACCCTCGAAGAAGGGCGCAGGCTGGCCTTCGCCGTGATAGCCCTCCGGATTCAGCACGCCCGTGAGGTAGCTCATGGGCATCGCTCGCTTACCAAAGCGCGATCTGCCTGTCGCGCCATCAACCCGTGTTGCCACCCGGCGTTGCGGTTTTGCGCGCGCGGAACACGCCGTAGCGGATGGTGCCGGTGCGGTAGCCGAGGATCATCCAGCCTACGGCAACCGCGTCGCGCAGGGAGCGCCAGAGCACGCGGGCCGGCTGCCTCGCCAGGAACGCCAGGCTGCCGATGCCTTTTCGGATCTGGTGTCCCCAGGTCGGGGACGCCTCGCGGGACCAGTCGTCCATTCGCACGTCCTCGAGCGCTTCGTCGGCAAGAATGTCCCGATAGTCCGCCAGTGAGATGAAGTGCGGGAGAGCCCATTCGCGGTAGATACGTCGCAACAGCCAACTCTCGGCGGCTCCCAGCGCTGCGTCGCGATGGCACCAGGTCGCTACCAGCAGATGACCTCCGGGCTTCAGGACTCGGGTCATCTCCGCGACGAAGCGCGCCTTGTCGACCATGTGCTCTCCGGACTCGCAGGCCCAGACGAGGTCGAAGCTGGCGTCGTCGAAGGGCAGAGCGAGGGCATCGGCAATCGAGAAACGCGCGTCGGTCTCCTCGCCGGTGAGGGCTTCGGCGCGCGAGCGCTGCCCCTCGCTGAGCGTCACTCCAATCGCCGCGGCATCGAAGTGCCGCGCGAGATGACGCGCGCTGCCACCAATGCCGCAGCCGACGTCGAGAATCGACTTGGGTTCGCCCACGTCTCCGAAGGCCAGCAGGCGTTCGATCATGTCGATCTTTGCGCCCTTGAAGTCGACGCCACGCGCACCGGCCGGGTAGTAGCCGTGATGAATGTGCTCGCCCCAGTAGTGCTCGAGGATGCCGTCCTCGGTCCACTGGTCGTACTCGTTTTCGACGCTCTGCGCGTCGACGTAAGCTCGCGTCATGCGGGATTTCCCAGGGTGTCTTAAGGAGGCTTTGAGACGGCGTTTCGGTACCGTCACGGGCGGTGATGGAATTCAGAACCTCCGCTCGCATGTCGTAAGACAGGCAAAACGATTCGATCTGGAAAAGCGGCAGCGTTCCTAGTGGCTTGGCTTGGAGCACGTGAGGCGTGATTCGCGTTTGAAGGAAAACGCCTTTAGATTACTGGTTCCGCCGTGATATTGGTAGCCAATACGCTCGATTTTCGGCTTTACGCCGTAGTCTGGCTCTCATCCGATTGATTCTTTTCCGCCTGAGTGAAAAACCCCGCGCAGCCAGGCTTTGCATTGAATCGAGTGGGGCAGTCAATCAGTTGTACATGATGACGTCGTCGAGCGGCTGCCTTGCGTAATCCGGGTTCAGCCAGCCTTTCAGGTCCCTATCCAGCGCATACAGGCAGGGTAGGAAAAAGAGCGTAATCAGGCTCGCGATCAGTACACCCCAGAACATCACCATGATCATTGGCGTGATCAGTTCATTGGAGCCGCCGATTTCGTACGCCGCGGGGAAGAGACCTGCACAGGTAGTGACAGTCGTGATCACAATGGGTCGCAGGCGAATGCTGGCACATTCAATAATCTGCCGGTCATGCAGTAGCGTTGGTTTGTCAGCACTGTGAAGCTCTCGCTCCGTGTTGAACCGGTCCAGCATGACCAGGGCGTCGTTGACGATAACGCCCATCAGTCCAGCGACGCCAACCATTGCGGCCATAGACAGAACAATGCTCTGGATGGCGAAAGCCGCGAATACACCAACCACGCCAAGGGGTATCAGGAACAGGACCATGATCGGCTGCAGGAGCGATTTGAACAGCAGGATAAGAATGAAGATGATGCCAATAAGTGCCAGCGCGAACGCCTTACCGGTTTCTCCGGCCTGCTGGCGCTCTGTCACCATCTCACCTCCCTGGTAGAACGTTACGTTGGGGTGACGTGCACGAAATTCCGGGTCTTCCAGCAGGGTAGCTACCCGGGCATTCAATACATACGTTGTGGTCTTGTCCCTGTCGATAGTTGCGGCGACAGTGATGGCGCGGTCGCCCAGGTAATGAAAAATCGTGCCTTCGCCGGGTCTCTGTTCAAAATCCACAACTGACCGGAGCAGGATGTCTTCACCGTGCCGGTTGGTGATGACCAGTGATCGTAGTGCGGCTGGGTCGGCCGGGTCGATGCCATCGAGGTATATGCGGAATCCGATGTTCTCATCGATGGTGTGAAAGGTATCCACAATTTGTCCGTTAAACGCTACTTTGACGGCAGAAGAAACGTCATTCACTGTCAGCTTGTAACGCTTCAGTGATTCGTAATCGATCTTCAGTGAAATAATGGGTTTACCGGGCGTGTAGTTTGTCCACAGGTCTTCGACGCCTGGCAGCGTGCGGGCGTAAGCAGTCAGCTCTTCGGCGGCCGCGAAGCGCTCGTCGGAATTGCCTATGACCGCCGTCTCCAACGGCCAGCCCATGGGTGGTGCCATGTTCAGGACACGGACCGATAACCTGCGATACCCCTGCCGTTGTTCAAATTTCTTCTGCAGGATATCCCGCACTTCTAGCGAGTTGGTCTCGCGATCGTTCGCCGGTTTCAGGAAAGCGCTGATAAGGCCCCAGGAATCGGAGCTGCCTTCAGTTATCTTGTGAACATCGTGGTCATGGTGTCCTGTTGTTACGACGACTGCCTCCAGGTCGCCCGGTGGAATCAAGGCCCTCAATTCCTGTTCGAGTTCCAGCAATCGCGCCTCGGTTTCAGCAAACGGCGTTCCAATCGGCGCTTCCATCTTGATGTAGACAACGTCAGCGTTTGTTTCCGGTGAAGAAACGAAGACAAGAAACTGCGTAGATATAAACGCGACGACGATCATACCGGCAAGGGTCGCCAGCACGAAGAGGACACGGTGCGGAATTACCTTCGTCATCAGAGATTCATAGCCGTCTTCGAACCGGGTGAACCAGGGACGTGTCAGTTTGCCTTTTGCGGCCCCGTGCATGCTGTGGGCAATGTGCGACGGCAGGATCAGTTTCGCTTCGAAGAGCGACATGGTCAGGACCAGGATTGCCATGACAGGAATAATCCAGAATATTTTCCCCTGTACACCACCCATAAAGGCGGCCGGTGCCAACGCGATGATGGTGGTGAGCGCGGCGGCGAGCACGGGCAGCGTGACAGCAGACGTGCCCAGGATGGCGGCCTCTTCGGGGCTGTGCCCGTATTCATTGAAGCGAAAGATGCTTTCTGCCACCACGACGGCATCATCGACCAGGATGCCCAGCATCAGGATCAATGCGGCCATTGACAAAAGGTTGATGGACAGTCCCAGCAATGGCATGACGGCGAACACCATCATGATGGCCGTCGGTATGCCCAGTGCGACCCAGATTGTCAGGCGAAACGAAAAAAAACAAAGTAGAACCAGCACGACCAGCACAATACCGAACAGGGCATTGCCGACCAGTACTTCCAGCATGTCTGAAGTAATTTTTGATTCATCGTTCACCATGTAAAGATGCACATCAGCCGGTAGTATCCGATTGCGCTTGTCGACGTACTCCCGTACGCCGTTGGCCGTCGAAAGTCGGTCCGTAAACTCTTCGGCTTTTATCTGCATGGTGATCGCGATCTGGCCGTTGATTCGGGAACGGACAGTCGGGTCCGCGAAGTCATCGTGAATGCGTGCAATATCCTTCAGGCGGACGAAGTCACCTGCGGCGCCTTCATGGATGATCACTTCAGCGACTTCTGAGGGATGCTCGAACTTGCCGATAGTCAAGATGTCCTGTTCTCCTGCTGCAGAGTCCAGGGAGCCTCCTGTTGACTGCACATTCCGACTCTGGATTGCGGCGGCGACAACGGCATGACTGATGCCCAATTGCTGCATCCGGACTTGGTCCAGCAGGATATGCACCTCGCGTTCTCGATATCCCTCAAGTTGAACGCCGGAAACGCCCTCGAGGTTCCTGATCTCCAGCCGGATCTGGCGTGTTAGGGCGCGTAGCGTCGACTCGGGTACCGTGCCGGTGATAAGGACATGGGCGAGGGGGCTGTTGATCACGTTTTCGGGACGTGTGACGATGGGGTTGCCGGGCAGGTTCGCGGGGAGTTCAGCACGTGCCCGGTCAATGGCGTTGTAGACTTCTTCCTCCACTGCGTCGTAGCGCCACACCGGGTCATTGGGGTTGGATGCAATCTGTATGGTTGACTGACCCTCCATGCTGGATGAGTAAACACGGTCAACGCCATCTATATGCAGGAACTGTCGCTCGAGTGGCGTCGTAATATTCAGTTCCACATCCTCGGCACTTGCGCCGGGGTGGTGGGTGGTAACGGAAATAACGCCAGTGTCAGCCGGTGGAAAGTTGTTGTAAGGCAGGCTGGTCAGTGCCATTGCGCCGCAGATAAAGAAAAACACCACCAGCATATTGACCAGCAGTGGTCTGTGAATAAAAAAACGTAATACTTCTTGCACGATCATCCACCACCAGTTCGGCGGATTTTCTGACCATCCGATACCAGACGCAGGTTGGACACGACGATTTCATCACCTGGCTCAAGGCCACCGAGTAGTGGAACAGATGTGCCGTTACCGACCCCGATAACAGGTGCTACCGCTTCGGCCTCGTCGTCGACGATCCGGAATACCAGCAGTTTCCGATTTCTGTCGACCAGGGCTGCACGTGGTAGCGAAATTACGTTGTTCTGCGTCAGCCCGTCGAATATGACTTCCGCCGACATGCCGTCCATCAGCAGGCCGTTGGCGCTGAGGACTGACACGCGTACTTTGAAGTTACCGGTGGTTGGCTCGGCGGAGGAGGCCAGTGATTCGATCGCCCCTTCGAATTTCAGGCCGGGGACAGCCGGTGACACAACCCGGGCCAGCATGCCGGTCCGCAGGAAATTGATATCTTTCTGGGATACATAGGTCTCAACGCGCAGCCGGTTTTCCAGTTGGATAGTTCCGAAGGATGCCATGGGGTTGGCGGTCTTGCCCGGATCGATGTTCCGCTCGCTGACCATCCCGCTGACGGGGCTGACCAGCGTCGCGTCAGTCAGCCGCTCGATCGCGATATCAAGTGCGGAGGACGTGCTGGCCAGGACGGCGGCGGCGCTCTTTAGCGCTGCTTCGCTCTGCCGGAATGCCTGGTCCGAAATGAGGCGCTTCTCAAAGATCAACTCGTTTCTTTCGTGCGTCGACCTGGCCTCGTCATACTTGGCGCTGGCTTCTGCACGTCGGGCTTCGGCCTGTTCCTTTTCCAGGCGCAGTTGCCGATCGTCTAGTCGCACCAGTACGTCACCTGCAGTAACACGCTGCCCCTCGTCAAACAGGACTTCGATCACAGTGGCGCTCAACGATGAGCTGATCTCGAATTCCTCGGCGGGTCTGATCAGGCCAAAGGTCCTCACCTGCCTGACCCATTGATCGGGTTTCAGTTTGTAAGTGGTGACGTCAACTACATCGTAATCAGGCTCGACAGGTACTGGCTCAGGTGCGCCGCAGGCGCTGAGCAGGAATGCCAAAAACAAGAGTGATGCGTTTCGTTTGAGGATTCTGATCATGGACCGTGGGTGCCTTTTTGACAGCAGCATACTGGTGAAAGGCCGTCGCGTCATGCCTTTCATGCAGGGAGTCAGGGCTCGAAGGTGACCGGGCAGGGCGCGGCTGCTATCCGAATCGTGCACTTGCGAGTATGACATCTTCGCACCGTAGCCGATGCGGAGTATGGCGGTTGGTTATTTGGTTTCGCTGCAGGCGTAAACTGTAGCCCGCCACGGGCCTGCCAAAGAATCCTTCGGTGAGCTGCAGTGCGATCGCTTGTCCGAACTCGCACGATAATGCACACTTCCGCACAGTGTTGCACTAGTGATGAACTCTCGTTCTACACTGGCAGTGTTGAGGTCGGCGGTTCGATCCCGCCTGGCTCCACCAATACCTTATGTGAGGGGGGGTGCTGTAAGTCGGCACAACTTTGCAATGTTGTGTATCCGGATTGCCGCAATGAAAGATACAAGCCCGTTGATCTGCCCCAAGACCTGAACCCCGCTGTGACGTCCTACCCATAACGTTTTCTGAACTGTTGGACCAGTAGTAGACTGACAACAGAGCGACTGTGCTACAGGCTCAACCATAAGCCCAACTGCGGCCCGTGGATACGTTGGCTAAAACGACCAGCAAAGTCGTCGCTGTTCCCGTCTAATCGTGTGCGCTGCCAGTGGTAGCCAAGCACCAGGACGCAGCAATCGATC
>JBLIIW010000010.1:0-38112 GCA_047635315.1 Halieaceae bacterium
CGAATGATCCACTCTACGCGTTACCGATGCCCGGCAGCAGCGGTACGAAGCGCACCGGCTCAAGCTCCCGGTACTCGAAGCCCGCATCAGTGCGTTCCACCACTATAAGCATCTGCTCCTGCTTGCCAACCGGGATCAGTAGGCGCCCACCTGGCGCGAGTTGTTCGAGAAGCGCCGTGGGCACGCGCTCTGCCGCGGCGGCAACGAGAATACCGTCGAAGGGCGCCTGTGTATCCCAGCCTTCGTAGCCATCCCCATGGCGCATCTGTACGTTGCGCAACTTGAGCTGCCGCATGCGCTTGCGCGCGGCCTGCAGCAGCGGTTTGATGCGCTCCAGTGCATAGACATTCTCCGCCAGGGAAGCGAGGACCGCGCTCTGGTACCCAGAGCCGCTGCCTATTTCCAGCACACTGTGCAGGGGGCGGCCACCCATGAGCAACTCCGTCATGCGCGCCACTATGTAGGGTTGCGAAAGCGTCTGCTGATAACCAATGGGCAGCGCCGTGTCCTCATAGGCCCGGTGCGCCATGGCCTCATCGAGGAAAATATGTCGGGGTACCTGGCGCATCGCATCCAGCACTCGCGAATCGCTGATGCCCTGCTCCAGCAGCCGCTGAATAAGACGCTCGCGCGTACGCTGTGAGGTCATACCTATACCATTGATGGCTTCGGAACGAATCACCGGCCCTCCAGCAGGACAACCGCGTAAGCGGCGATACCCTCCTCACGACCCGTAAAACCCAGGCCTTCTGTGGTGGTCGCCTTCACACTGATCTGAGCACTTTGCACGCCGAGGTCGGTCGCGATATGTCCTCGCATGGCATCCACATGGGGGCCGATACGCGGCGCCTGAGCAACCACAGTCAGATCGGCGTTGCCAAGCTGATACCCCGCGGCCCAGACAATCGCATAGCTTCTGCGCAACAGCTCACGGCTATCGATACCGGCATTGGCGGGGTCCCTGTCCGAAAAGTGCACGCCGATATCGCCGGCTGCCACCGCGCCCAGCAATGCGTCGCAGAGGGCATGCAGCAACACATCGCCGTCTGAGTGTGCGAGCAGCCCGCGATCATGGGGAATACTCACCCCGCCTAGCGTGACCTGATCGCCTTCGCCAAAGGCGTGCACGTCATAGCCCTGTCCTATCCGCACTTTGCACCTGCTCCCTGTTGTTCCGCTGTAAGCCCGTCTTCCCGGGCAATGTCACGCACGGCCCTGTGCAGCCATCTGTTCCACAAGCCAAGCTGCGCCCGATACCAGATCGGCAGCATACGTGACCTTGAGGTTGGAAGGATGCCCCTCAACCAGTTGCACGGGATATCCCGCCATTTCCATGGCCGAGGCCTCGTCGGTCACCGCACGCGACGTCTGTGCGGCCGTAGCCAGGGCGCGACGCAGCTCACCGATGCGAAACATCTGCGGTGTCTGGGCGCGCCAAAGGCCCTCTCGATCTACCGTCGCCAGAACACGACCCTGCCCATCCGAGCGCTTGAGCGTATCCGTAAGGGGCTGCGCAAGCAGACCGCCGATGCCGATCGCAAGTACCTGCGCGATGAGTCGATCGAGGTCGCCGAGGCGCAGGCAGGGACGCGCTGCATCGTGCACCAGCACCCAGTCGACCTCCTCGGCCGGCAATACTGCCAGGGCTGCGGCCACGGAGGCTGCCCGAGAGTCGCCGCCACTGCACAGCAGCACGCGCGGGTCAGACAATATGGGCAGCTTGAGCCCCTCGGCGGCGTTGGCCACATCCGCAGCGGGGAGCGCAACCGCACAAGCTTCCAGCAGCTCACAGCCCAGTAAACTGCCCACGCTCCATTCGAGCACGCTGCGATCCAGCAGGCGCAAATACTGTTTCGCGGTGGCGCTGCCCATACGCGAACCGCTACCCGCCGCCGGCACCACGGCCCACAGGCGGCTCACGGCGGCGACTCCGATGCGCTGCGCTCCCGCGCATCGGGCTTCACAAACTGGTAGTAAATTTCATCATCGCGGGTCAGCCCAAGTTCTTCCCGCGCACGCTGCTCAAGAACCGTGGTCCCTGACTTCAGATCGAGCACCTGACGCGCAAGATCTTCGTTACGCTCGCGCAGACGGGTATTCTCCCGAGCCGAGTCCTCGGCTTGCTGCTCCAGGCGGCGCAACTCCAGGCGCCCCCCTTCGCCCCACCAGAGTTTGTACTGAAGTCCTACAATCAGCAACAGAAGCGTGAGCAATAGCCAGCGCAAGAGCCTGTCCTAACGCGCGAATTCGGCGCGACCTCGATAGGGAGCGGCGGTACCGAGTTCGGCTTCGATACGCAGCAGACGATTGTATTTCGCCACCCTGTCCGAGCGGCACAGGGATCCGGTTTTGATCTGGCCCGCACCCGTGGCCACGGCGAGATCCGCAATAACCGTGTCTTCTGTTTCCCCGGAGCGGTGCGAAATAACCGACGTGTAGCCCGCGTCGGAGGCCATGGCAATAGCGTCGAGTGTTTCACTCAGCGTGCCGATCTGATTCAGCTTAATGAGAATGGAGTTGGCCACACCGAGCTCTATACCCCGGGAGAGAATCCGGGTATTGGTAACAAAGAGATCGTCGCCCACCAATTGAACCTTATTACCCAGGCGTTCTGTGAGCAGCTTCCAGCCATCCCAATCCGACTCGTCCAGCCCGTCCTCTATAGAGAGAATCGGATGCCCTTCAGCCAAGTCTGCCAGATAGCCAACAAAGCCTTCGCTATCAAAATCGCGCCCGTCACCAGCGAGGTGGTACCGTCCGTCGCAGTAAAACTCTGAAGCCGCGCAGTCCAGGGCCAGGGTCACTTCAGTGCCCAGTGCATAGCCTGCTTGCGCGACCGCTTCGGCGATGATGTCCAGAGCCGCTTCGTTGGACGGCAGATTCGGCGCGAAGCCTCCCTCGTCCCCCACAGCGGTACTCAGCCCACGCTTGGACAATACTTTCTTCAGATGATGGAATATCTCCGCGCCGCAGCGCAGTGCTTCCGCAAAGCTCTCCGCCGCCACCGGCTGAATCATGAACTCCTGGATGTCGACATTGTTGTCCGCGTGCTCGCCACCGTTAATGATATTCATCATGGGTACGGGCATGCTCAACGCACCGCGCCCGTAGAGCGACGCCAGATGTGCATACAGGGGGGTGCCGGTCGACTGCGCCGCTGCCTTGGCCGTTGCCAGGGAAACCGCCAGCATGGCATTAGCGCCCAGGGACTCCTTGTTCTCGGTCCCATCCAGCGCCAACATCGCCGTATCAATCGCACGCTGCTCGCGCGCATCCATGCCGCGCAGCGCCTCTTGCAGCGCGCCGTTGACGTTAGCCACCGCACGGGTAACACCTTTGCCAAGATAACGACCTGGATCCGCATCGCGCAGCTCCAGAGCCTCCCGGGACCCCGTTGATGCCCCGGAGGGCGCATAGGCTACGCCAGTGGCGCCGCAATCCAGGCTAACCTCTGCCATGACCGTAGGATTACCGCGGGAATCCAGCACCTCGAATCCGCGTACCTCAACAATGCTGCTCACTTGTATTTCTCCTGCCCCAATATTGCTTTAGTGCGACGCATCTTCCGCCGCCGCACCCCCTAATTGCTATCTTAGCGTGGCGCCCGGTCGTCCCCGACTATGCTATGTGCAGCGCCGGCAGCCCTTTGACCAGACTATCGACCGCTTTCACCTGCTCAAGAAATGCCCTCAGTTGTTGCAGCGGTAGCGCACTCGGACCGTCGCAGAGAGCCTGGTCCGGGTTCGGGTGCGACTCCAGAAACAGTCCTGCCAGACCAGTAGCCATCCCCGCCCGCGCCAGTTCCACCACCTGCGACCGGCGCCCCCCGGAGGCCGCCCCCATGGTGTCGCGGCACTGCAGCGCATGCGTCACATCGAATATCAGCGGCACATCGCCGGTGACCTGTTTCATGACACCAAAACCGAGCATATCAACGACCAGATTGTCATAGCCGTAGTTGCTTCCGCGCTCACAGAGCAGCAAACGATCGTTACCACATTCGCGAAATTTCTCGACGAGATTAGCCATCTGCGCCGGCGCAAGATACTGCGGTTTCTTGATATTGATTGCCGCGCCGGTCTCGGCCATGGCGCGCACAAGATCAGTCTGGCGCGCCAGGAAAGCGGGCAACTGAATGATGTCGCAGACCTCCGCCGCCGGGACCGCCTGCTCCGGTGCATGCACGTCGGTGATTACCGGCACGTCGAAGCGCTCGCGCACCTCAGCGAGGATAGACAAGCCCTCGCTCAGGCCTGGCCCCCGAAAAGAGTGGATCGAAGAACGGTTAGCTTTGTCGTAAGAGGCCTTGAAGACCAGCGGGATGGACAGTTCAGCGCACACGCGTACGTACTCCGCGGCAACCTCCATGGCGAAATCGCGGCTCTCGAGAACATTCACACCACCGAGCAGCACGAAAGGCGCATCGTTCGCCAGTCGCAGTGCACCCACCTCCACACAACTACTCACAGTAACTCGCCTTTGCCAGCTTCGGAGGACGCCTACTCATCATGCGAGCACCGTATCGCTGGCCCGTCGATTTCCCGCAACATGCTGGCAGGCCGCCTGAATAAAGCTGGTAAAGAGCGGGTGCCCGCCGCGCGGACGCGAGGTGAATTCCGGGTGGAACTGACAGGCGACAAACCAGGCGTGCTCCGGCAGCTCTATCATCTCTACCAGGGAGTGGTCTGCTGACCAGCCGGACATGACCATGCCATGATCCTGCAGGGTCTTCACGTAGTTGTTGTTTACCTCATAGCGATGGCGGTGACGCTCGCTGATCACCTGCGCGCCGTAAAACTCCCGGATGCGCGTGCCCTCCTCGAGATGGCAGGGCTGAGCCCCCAGCCGCATGGTCCCTCCCAGATCGGAATGCTCATCGCGCTGTTCCGTGCTGCCGTCCGCATTCATCCATTCGGTAATCAGGGCCACAATCGGGTGCGGCGTGTCCTGCTGCATCTCCGAGGAGTGGGCATCGGCGAGGCCACAAACGTTTCTGGCGTACTCAATCAGCGCCACATGCATGCCCAGACAGATGCCAAGAAAGGGAATATCGTTCTCTCGCGCGAAGCGCACAGCCTCAATCTTGCCCTCTACACCGCGATCCCCAAAACCACCGGGAACCAGGATCGCATCCACACCCTCGAGAACCGCGGTACCGTCACGCTCGATGTCCTCGGCCTCCACATGGTCCACCTGCACGTCGGTCAAGGTCTGCAGCCCCGCATGCGAGAGCGCCTCGTTCAACGATTTATAGGCGTCCGGGAGTTCCATGTATTTGCCAACCATGGCTACGCGAACGGTGGACTGGCGCTCGGAGTAATAGCGCTGTAGCACCTCATCCCACTCCGACAAGTCAGCGGCAGGGTAATCGAGATTGAAGCGCTCAAGAACGAAATCATCCAGCCCCTTTTGATGCAGTGCGCGAGGGATGAGATAAATGGAGTCCGCATCTAGAAGAGGAATGACAGCGCGCTCCTCCACATTGGTGAACAGGGCGATCTTCTGGCAAGCACTGTCGTCAATCGGCACCGACGACCGGCACAGGAGCACGTCTGGCTGCAAACCAATGGAGCGCAGTTCCTTCACCGAGTGCTGCGTTGGCTTGGTCTTGATCTCACCGGCGGTCGCAATATAAGGCACCAGGGTCAGGTGCATCAAAAGCGCCCGCGAGGAGCCCATCTCCACGCGTAACTGGCGTGCCGCCTCAAGAAACGGCAGCCCCTCGATATCTCCCACGGTACCGCCGATCTCCACCACAGCGACATCCGCGTCCCCCGCACCCAACAGCACGCGGCGCTTGATTTCATCGGTGATATGCGGAATGACCTGCACCGTCGCACCCAGGTAGTCACCACGGCGCTCCTTCGCGAGTACCTCGTTATAGACGCGCCCGGTGGTGAAGTTATTGTCCCGGCGCATGACGGCACGGGTAAAGCGCTCGTAGTGACCCAGATCCAGGTCCGTCTCGGCGCCGTCGTCGGTCACGTAGACCTCGCCATGCTGGAAGGGACTCATGGTCCCCGGGTCAATGTTGATGTAGGGGTCCAGCTTCAGCAGCGTTACCTTGACCCCGCGAGCCTCGAGCACTGCGGCGAGAGAAGCCGCAGCAATTCCCTTGCCGAGCGACGAAACAACACCACCTGTCACAAACACTAACCGCGTCATGGCCAACCAACCTTCCCAGCAACACCGCCCGACATCAGGGCGGCCGCGCCGTGGCGCGGAATCAAAGAATACAGGCGCGCCTGTCCGACCAGAAAACCGGACCACAATCAGCCCCATGGGCCAAGCACGCAATACAGACACGTCGTCCGACGCGAGGGCAAGCCCCGACCGCGTCTGACCGCCGCGGCGAATGCCCCTGCCGCGACCCGCTTACGCGTTCCGGTCGGCTTGTAGCAATCGCCTTTTTACAGACGAGCGTCAGGGTCGATGGGCCACCAGGGCCGTCGCGATACCTGCGCCAAGATGGGACGCAAAGTTAACAGAAAGGCCTCCCGGGCTCAACGAGATCAGGCCAAGGGAGCAGCATCCGGCGTCTCGGGCAGGGGCGGATCCCAGCTCAGGACAAGCTGCTCAGCAGTGGCCGACCGGGCGTTCAGAAAAGGCCCCAGGGCGAGGAGTTCCTCACCGGCATAGAGCAGTGGCAGGCGCGCGCGCCACCAGGGCGGGATACCTCGCTCCTGGCAGAGCGTTTTGAAGCGGTGATGGGCACCGTCGGCTAGCAGTAGCCGCTCACCACCGCGGCGAAAGCACAGGCTGAGCGAAACCGCCGGGGGACCCGCCCCCCGCGCCTCCACGCTTACCCGCCCGAATGCGGGGTGCTCCAGGCACTCACCGATATCGATTTTTTGCCGGGTCCAGGGCAGCGACGGCAGGACCCTACGGCAGAACACCGCATCGCGATAGCGCTCAAGAACCCACTCCCGCGTGCGCAACGTAGCACCACCACCCTGGCGCAGCTGCCTGAGAAATTCTGCAAGCGGCGCGGCAGCCGGCATTGGCAGGCCCGCTCTGCGCAGCCAACTGCGTACGGCAGCGGCGGCGTCCGTATCCGCAACCGGGAGCGTACTGAGGGAAAACCCGGGGTCTCCCACCGCGCTCCGCAGCAATCGCGGCGCCGTCACCGGTTGCTGGTCGGCAACCGCACGCAGATGACCTGCTGCGCGACCCAGGGTGTTCCGGTAGCCGGGCCAACGGGTTTCTATGATCGGCAGCACATCGCGCCGCAGGAAGTTACGGTCGTAGGCGCTATCCGCGTTACTGGGATCCTCGATCCACTCCAGCATCTCATGCTGTGCGTAGGTGCGCAGGGCGTCCCGCGGTAGCCCGAGCAAGGGCCGCAGCAAGCCGCCCTGACCGAGGGGCCGTTGCACAGGTATGCCGGACAGCCCGTGCAAACCGGCCCCGCGCAGCAGGCGCAGTAACAGCGTTTCGACCTGATCATCAAGGTGGTGGGCAAGCAAAAGCACATCGCCGGCACCCACCTGGGTCTCGAACCAGGCATAGCGGGCGGCCCGTGCCTCCGCCTCAGGACCATCACCACGGGCACTAATACTGAGCGTCTCGCTGCGCAGCGGCAGGGACCAGAGCTCGCAGCAGCGCGCGCAATGCCGCTGCCACTGCAGGGCGTCACCGTGCAGGGCATGATTGGCGTGCAGAGCGATAGTGCGATCCGGATAGAGTCGGGCCACGGCATGCAGCAATACGCTGGAATCCATGCCACCGCTGTAGGCAACAAACAGCCGGTTGGCGGCCCTCAGCGAGGGCGCATGCTCTTGCAGCGCACGCTCGATCGCCCGACCGGGCGGCGTGAGCTGGGACTCAGTTTCCGTAAGCCAACAGCCGCGCGTAGCGCGCGTCGAGCATATCCTGCAGAGGAAGATCACACAGGCGTTCCAGCTCACTGAGCAGATGCTCGCGAATTCGCTCTGCCATGAGATCCTGGTCCCGGTGAGCGCCCCCAAGAGGCTCATCGATGCTAGCATCAACAATACCCAGCTGTTTGAGCTTCGCCGAGGTCACGCCCATCGCCGCAGCCGCCTCTGCAGCAAAATCCGATGATTTCCAGATAATATTTGCACAGCCCTCAGGCGAGATAACGAAATAGGTGGCGTACTGGAGCATGGCGAGATGGTCGCCAACGCCAATACCCAGCGCCCCTCCTGAGCTGCCCTCTCCGATGACTATAGAAATGATCGGCGTGCGCAGCCGTGACATCACCGCCAGATTGGTGGCGATGGATTCCGAAATGCCGCGCTCTTCCGAGTCAATGCCAGGGTAGGCACCCGGGGTGTCTATCAGCGTAATAACGGGGATTGAGAAACGCTCCGCCATCTCCATGAGACGCAGGGCCTTGCGGTAGCCCTCGGGCTTGGGCATACCAAAGTTACGGTACACCTTGTCTTTAACCGCACGTCCTTTCTCCTGCCCGATTACCATCACGGGCATACCGTCCAGACGCGCTACACCGCCAACGATGGCTTTATCATCTCCAAAACGTCGGTCCCCATGCAGCTCGTCAAACTCATCGAAAATCAGCGGCAGGTAATCGAGCGTGTGCGGCCGCAGCGGGTGACGGGCCACGCGCACAATGTCCCAGGGACTCAGATTTGCGAAAATCTTCTCTGTGAGCTTGGCGCTCTTGGTGCGCAGGATTTCAATCTCGCTGGTGAGATTGAGTTCCGCATTGGATCCCACCAATTCCAGCTCCTCGATTTTTACCTCGAGGTCAGCAATTGGCTGTTCAAAATCCAGATAATTGGGGTTCATCAGCAAGGTTACCGGCAAGACGGGAAGCGCATGGATTGTACCGAAATCCGCCGCCCGCCTCCATGGGCGCGCGGCACAATCACTTAACCAGGGTAATCATGACCCCGGCAGCCACTGCGGAACCAATGACCCCGGCCACGTTGGGGCCCATAGCGTGCATAAGCAGGAAATTGTGCGGATTGGCCTCCAGACCCAGTTTGTTGCTGACCCGCGCGGCCATGGGCACGGCGGATACCCCTGCAGAGCCGATCAAAGGATTGATCGGTGTCCCGCCGAAGCGGTTCATAAGACGCGCAATCAGGATCCCGGAGGCGGTACCAATGCTGAATGCGAGCACCCCGAGGGCGAGAATGCCGAGCGTATTCACATCCAGGAATTTGTCCGCGACCAGCTTCGAGCCCACTGCCAGCCCAAGAAAGATCGTCGTAATATTGATCAGCGCATTCTGCGCCGCTGCGCTGAGGCGCTCGACGACGCCACACTCGCGCATGAGGTTGCCGAAACAGAGCATACCCAGCAACGGGGCGGCATCGGGCAGCAGCAAGCCGACGAGTAACAGCAGCATCAGCGGGAACGCGATCTTTTCCCGCCGGCTGACTTCCCGCAGCTGCACCATTTCTATGGCGCGCTCTTGCGGCGTCGTTAGGGCGCGCATAATCGGCGGCTGGATAAGCGGCACGAGCGCCATGTAGGAGTAGGCCGCCACGGCAATAGCGCCCAGCAGATCCGGTGCCAGCAGGCTGGACACATAAATCGCCGTGGGACCGTCGGCGCCTCCAATAATGCCAATGGCAGCCGACTCGGCGAGAGTAAAATCCGTTATGCCTGCGGAAGACAGCGCCACGGCCCCCAATACCGTCGCAAAAATCCCGAACTGCGCCGCCGCACCGAGCAGCAGCGTGCGCGGATTGGCCAGCAGTGGGCCAAAGTCCGTCATGGCACCCACGCCCATAAAGATCACCAGCGGTGCGACACCGCTACCAATGGCCACGGTGTAAAAAGTGTAGAGCATGCCGTCGCTGAAACCCAAATCGCGGGCGATCTGCTGCGCCTCCCAGTGCAGCAGCGAAGGCGCTGCGTCCAGCGCGGCGCCGATAGCGACCGGATCGACCGCGGTTGAGAGCAGCCCCGCAAGCAGCGCCAGCGCACCGGGATCCGCCGCATAGAGTGCCCGGTCAAGTGCTGACAGCGCGAGGCCAGCTCCGGGAATATTGGCCAGCACACCGCCAAAACCGATCGGCACCAACAGTAGCGGCTCGAAGCGTTTGTGGATCGCGAGGTAGAGCAACAGCACCCCGATCGCCATCATGGCCGCCGAGCCCGGATCGAGCTGTGCGAGACCGGAGGCGCCCCAGAGCTGTTCCAGCGGGCCCATCAGCCAGCATCCAGATCGAGCAGCCTGTCTCCCACGGTAACTGCATCACCCGGCGCAACGGCAATTTCCGTGACCGTACCACTCAGCTGCACTCTTACCTCCGTCTCCATCTTCATAGCTTCGAGAATAATGACCACATCGCCGGCTACCACAGCGTCCCCGACGGCCACGCTGATACTGACAATATTGCCCGCCAGCGGCGCCTTGAGGACTTCCACGATTTTGTGTGCGGGGGGGGCCGCTGCTGCAGCGGCCTGCAACTCCGTGATGTCTCCCCCCTCGTTCACTTCGACCACATAGCGCTGCCCGGCAACGGTCACCGTATACACGCCGCTCGACTCAGTTGCAGCCGCCGCGACGAGCGCCGGCGCAGGCTCTGCAGCTGGTGCCGCCGGCTCGATACCGGGCGGGGCCTCAAAGGCCTCGGGGTCCCCACGCTTGCTGAGAAAGCGCAGTCCCACCTGCGGGAACAGCGCGTAGGTCAGCACCTCGTCAATGAACTGCTCGCCGGGAGCCAGGCTTATACTCTGCTCTGCAGCCAACTGCGCCAGTTCCGCGGACAATGCATCGAGCTCCGCCGGGATGAGATCCGCAGGCCTGCACGTTATGGGTTGCGCTCCCTCCAGGACCCGGGCCTGCAGTTCGGCATTCACCGGCGCTGGCGAGTGACCATATTCACCCTTGAGGACACCGGCCGTTTCCCGGGAAATAGATTTATAACGCTCACCGGTCAGCACATTGAGCACCGCTTGCGTACCCACGATTTGCGAAGTCGGTGTTACCAGGGGGATGTAACCCAGATCCTTGCGCACCGCCGGAATCTCCTCGAGCACCTCGGCGAGCCGATCACTCGCATTCTGCTCGCGCAACTGGTTCTCCATGTTCGTCAGCATGCCTCCCGGCACCTGCGCGACCAGAATGCGCGAGTCTACGCCCCGGAGTGAACCCTCAAACTTTGCATATTTTTTGCGCACCTCACGGAAATAACTGGCGATACGCTCCAGATGCGTCAGATCCAGCCCCGTGTCTCGATCTGTTCCCTCAAGAATCGCGACCAGCGCTTCCGTCGGCGAGTGCCCATAGGTCATGCTCATACTGGAAATCGCAGTGTCGATGTTATCAATGCCAGCCTCGATACATTTGAGGTTAGTGGCCGTGGACATCCCCGTGGTGGCGTGGCATTGCATGTGAATTGGGATCGAGCAGCTTGCCTTGAGGCGGGAAACGAGCTCAAAGCCAACATAGGGCCGCAGCAATCCCGCCATATCCTTGATAGCGATGGAATCCGCACCCATATCCTCTATACGCTTGCCCTGCTCCACCCAGAGATCGACGCTGTGTACCGGGCTGAGCGTATAGGCAATGGTGCCCTGAGCATGCTTGCCGACCGTTTTCACGGCGCGCAGTGCCACCTCGATGTTGCGCATATCATTCATCGCGTCAAAGACTCGAAATACATCGACGCCGTTAACCGCGGCCCGCTCGACAAACTTCTCGACGACGTCATCAGCGTAATGGCGATAGCCAAGCAGATTCTGACCGCGCAGGAGCATTTGCTGCGGGGTATTCGGCATGGCTGCCTTGAGCTCCCGAATGCGCACCCAGGGATCCTCTCCGAGATAGCGAATGCAGGCGTCAAAAGTTGCCCCGCCCCAGGACTCCAGAGACCAGAATCCGACCGCGTCGAGCTCGGCGGCAATAGGCAACATGTCGTCGAGACGCATGCGCGTGGCGAAGAGCGACTGATGCGCGTCGCGCAGCACCAGTTCGGTAATCCCGAGCGGCTTGGAAGCTGTAGTCATAGGGGGTCCTCGGCATTTGCATCGAAATCGGCTTGCGCCCGGTCAAGCCGGGCGTTGCGGTCAATGTGGGCGTTACGGTTAATGCGGGCGTTGCTGTTGGTGGAGACGGTGGCGATGAACAGCCGCGCTGATCGCGGCCAGAAGCTCTGGGCTCGGGGGGCTGCTGGCCGGGCAGCCCGGCTCCCTCCCCTGATCGGCGCGAGCGCGCCTGGATTCAGGAACGGCTACCAGCGTTTGGGGAAAGTAGCGGAGCACGGCCCAGGACATCGCGCGGGTGGCAACCACCAGCAGCGAAAGAAACAGGATCACCGTTCCCATACCATAGATTAGCAGTTCAAAACCCTGAGCAAGTAGTGCCGGCATCATATGTTCTCCCTCGCATGGGGCATCATAAAGCAGCAACGTAGCGGGGGCCACGCCGACTGACCCGCGCTGCGGCACCGCGTATACTCCCCGCCGTGACCACTACAGCTCCCACCCGAATCCTGCTGGCGCCCATGGAAGGCGTTATCGACCACACCATGCGCGAGCTTCTTAGCGCGCTGGGCGGGGTCGATCGCTGTGTCACGCAGTTTCTGCGCGTCAGCCACGAGCTATTACCGGCGCGAGTATTCCACAGGATCTGCCCGGAGCTGAAGCGCGGTGGTAGAACCCTGTCCGGGGTCCCTGTGTATCTGCAACTGCTGGGCGGCAACCCGACACTGGTGGCTGAGAACGCCGCCCGCGGCGCGGAAGTCGGCGCGCTGGGCATCGACCTCAATTTCGGCTGCCCGGCAAAGACCGTAAATCGCTCGGACGGCGGATCCATAATTCTGCGCGAACCACAGCGGGTGCATGCCATTGTGGCCGCCACGCGCGCCGCCCTGCCCTCCGCTGTGCCACTGACGGTAAAGATACGTCTGGGTTTTGAGGACGCCAGCCAGTTCTCCGATATCGTAGCCGCCATTGACGAGGCAGGGCCCGATGAACTGGTGATACATGCGCGCACACGCTCGGATGGTTACCGGCCTCCCGCCTACTGGGAGCAGATCGCGCGCGCCCGTGAATGGACCCGCATCCCGCTGGTGGCCAATGGAGAAATCTGGAGCGTACAGGATGCCCTGCGCGCACGGCAGGAAAGTGCCTGCAACGATCTCATGCTGGGCCGCGGCGTGCTCTGCCGCCCGGACCTGCCACGGCTTCTGCGCGCCCAGGACCTCGGCCGCCCGGTTGCAGTGCTGCGTTGGGATGAAATCCGGGAACTGGTGTTGCACTATCTCACCATAACCATGCAAAGCTATGAGGCGCGCTATGCGGCAAACCCTATCAAACAGTGGCTGGGCTACCTGCGATATTACTACCCGCAGGCCGCAGCACTGTTTATGAAGATCAAACGTTTGCAGGACCCAACGGCCCTGCGAGCGGCAATAGAGGGCGACGCGAGCAGCGCCGCCATTGCGGCCTGAGTCATCTGCAGATTACTCGCCATGAGCAGGGCAGCGCAAGAATAGAGGGAGTGAAGAGTGACTGAACTCGTCGCAGGGAAACCTGGTGCGGATGACACCGGCTTTTTTGGCCATCCGACCGGCCTGCTGGTGTGCTTTGCCACGGAAATGTGGGAACGCTTTTCTTTTTACGGCATGAAGTATCTGCTGCTCCTGTATCTCACCAAATACCACCTGTTCACAGACATCGCAGGGCTGGAGGTGCTGGGCAGCTATGCGGCTCTGGTGTATGCCATGCCGGTCATCGGTGGGTTGCTCGCAGACCGTTACCTGGGCATGCGCAAGTCTGTCATTCTCGGCGGAATCCTGTTGGTGCTCGGGCACACGGGTATGGCCGTAGAGGGTGAGCAAGCCCGCCTAGTCGGCGACAGCGTACTGCGAGATGACGCTGCCCTACAGGTGTTCTACGCCTCTCTGGCACTGATCGTGATCGGCGTGGGCTTTCTCAAACCCAACATTTCCACCATCGTCGGGCGCCTCTATGCGAAGGACGACCCACGCCGTGACTCAGGTTTTACGATTTTCTATATGGGGATCAACCTCGGGGCCTTCAGTGCCACACTGCTGTGCGGTTACCTCGGCGAAACCCTCGGCTGGAGTTACGGCTTTGGCGCGGCGGGCGTAGGTATGCTCCTGGGCCTCGCTGTTTTCATCGGCGGTCAGCGTCACCTGCGGGGTCTTGCTGAGCCCCCAGAGGGGAGTGAGCTAGCCGCGCGCAGCCCAATCGGTTTGTCCCGGGAGTACACGATCTACCTCGGGGCACTCGTCGCTGTTGCGGTTGCCTGGCAAATGCTGCAGTTCCACGCAGCCGTCGGCATGCTGCTCAATGTGCTGTCGCTGATCGTGCTGGGCGGGCTAGGCTGGTTTATCACGGTGCACTGCAACCCTGTGGAGCGCCAGCGCATGATCGTACTCATGATTCTGACTATTTCCACGGTGGTCTTCTGGGCGCTCTTTGAGCAAAGCGCAGCGTCAATGACACTGTTTGCGGACCGCGTCATGGACCGGACTGTCTTTGGTCTAACGCTCAACGCATCGCAATTCGGGGCGCTCAATTCATTGTTTATCTTTATGTTCGCGCCCCTGTTCGCATGGCTCTGGACCTATCTGGCCCGCCGCGGGCTGGAGCCTTCAACACCGCTAAAGTTCTCCCTGGGAATCGCACAGGCAGGACTGGGCTTCGGCGCGCTGGTGATCGGCACAGCCAGCCCCGATCAGGCCGGCCTGGTGTCGGGTTACTGGATGATTCTCGCCTACCTGTTGCACACCTGCGGTGAACTGTGCCTGTCTCCAGTAGGTCTGTCGGCGGTGACCAAACTGGCAATTCCCAGTGTCGTTGGGGTCATGATGGGGGCCTGGTTCCTCGCCACTGCCTACTCGGAATTTGTCGCAGCGCAGCTGGCGAAGGTGGCTGCCATTGACACCCATGGGGGCGGGGTTAGCGATACGGCCGCGGCCCTGGCTACCTACAGCGAACTTTTCAACAGCCTGCTGTGGATTGGCCTGGCTGCAGGCTTTCTGATGCTGCTGCTGTCTCCGCTGCTCAAACGCATGATGCACGGTATTCACTAAGGGAAGGCACGATCGCCATGAACGACAGGGACTACGACCTGATTGTATTCGGCGCCACCGGTTTTACCGGACAGCTGGTAGCCGAGTATCTCCTCGAGCGCTACGGCGTCGACGGCGAGTTGCGCTGGGCGATCGCCGGGCGCAGCAGGGCAAAGCTGGAAGCCGTGCGCAATGCCCTGCAGGGCAGCTCTCCCGCAAGCCCGCTTCCGCTACTGGAGGCCGACAGCGGGAACAGTGGCAGCCTCGCAGCGCTGGCCGACAGCACGCGGGTCCTGTGCAGCACAGTGGGTCCCTATGCACGCTATGGCACGCCGCTGCTACAGGCCTGCGCCGCACGCGGAACCCACTACTGTGACCTCACCGGGGAGGTGCCCTGGATCGCCCGCAGCATTGCGGATTTCCAGGAAACGGCACAGGCATCCGGCGCAACACTAGTGCACTGCTGCGGCTTCGACTCCATACCCTCTGACCTGGGCAACTGGTTTGTACAGCAGGCCATGCAGGAGCAGCATGGCGTCAGTTCAGCACGCGTGCGCGGTCGGGTGGGCAAAACCCGCGGGGCAGCCAGCGGCGGCACCGTCGCCAGCCTGCTCGGGGTGATGGAGGACGCGGCCGCGGACAAGACCCTGCGCCGCCAACTGCGCAATAAATACTGGCTCTACCCGATCGATGAGGAACCGGGACCGCCGCACAGTGACCAGAGCGGCCCCGTTTATGATCCCCGCTTCGAGCAATGGACAACACCCTTTGTTATGTCACTGATCAACGAGCGGGTCGTGCGACGCAGCAACGCCTTGCTGGGATTCCCCTGGGGCCGTGAATTCGATTACGACGAAAGCCAGCTGTGCAGCAGTCGCGCGCAGGCGCTGGCCATCAGTATCGCCCTGGGCGGGGCCATGCTGACCGCAAGCACACGTGTCGGTCGCGGCTTGATGGGTAAATTGCTACCCCAGCCCGGGGAGGGACCGGACCGGGACGCCCGGGAAAACGGCTGCTTCGAGCTGTTCTTCCACGCTGAACACCCCTCAGACAGCAATCTCGACCTGCGCGCCCGGGTCAGCGGAGATCGCGACCCCGGCTACGGTGCAACCTCCCGCATGCTCGGTGAGGCCGCCGTCTGTCTGGCCAAAGACAAGCTGAGCGTGGGTGGCGGCATATGGACCCCGGCATCGGCCCTGGCCGCGCCACTGCTGCCGCGGCTGGAAGCCCATGCCGGTCTCAGCTTTAGCCTGGTCCAGGCGCGACAGCGCGCCACATAGACAGAGCCGCGTCCGTTGACTGAGCCCAGGAGCCAGCGCTACAACCTCGTTTTCGCCGGCCAGCTGTTGCCCGATACGAACCGGGAAAGCGCGCTGGGCACCCTGGCGGAGTTTTTCGGCGTCGCTGATCCCTCTGCCCTGGGCATGTTCTTCAGCGGGCGCCAGGTGCCCCTGCGCCGCAACCTGTCCAAACAAGACGCAACCCGGCTCTATAGACAGTTGCGCTCCTCCGGTCTGCTGTGCGAAGTCGAAGCCGCCCCCGCGGCTGAGGAGCCTGCGGCGACCGAGGAACTGGCGGCAACAGCCCCCGCAGCAAGTGAGTCGCCCCCCTCCCAGGATCCCGCCCCGGCCCCAGCCGTCACCCCCGCGATGCGCGCAACCCCGGTTGCAGCATCGCGACGCGTTGACCCTGGCAAGGAGCCCTCCCCGGCACCCGCGCGCCGTGCCAGGCGACCCCAGACCGCCACCGCAGCGGCGCCGGTAGCGGGCCCCATCCGCCGCGGCAAAGCGCCCAATCTGTTCGCCCTGCGCCCTGCCCTTGATCGCCCCAATCCTGCGGCTCTGCGCGCCGCGGCTCAGCTGCGAGCCATCATTTTCGCTGGCGCGACGCTCGCGCTGCTGGTGGTGCCCACAGCCGCTATCTGGCGCTTTCCGGCGGCACCGCAGGGGGAAGAACCACGCGGTCCACTGGCCGCGACGGAGCTACCGAATGGGCGCCTGCTACTGATGGTGCCCGGCGCGCTGCTGTTGCACGAGCGCTCGGGACTACCCCGACAGGAAATCGCGGCCAGCGAACTCGGATTGCGACGTTTGCAACCCCCCCTCTGGGCCGATCGAGACGGCCATATTTTTCTGAATGGGGTGGCCCAGGAGAGTGAGTCAGAGACGCTGGTCCTGTATCGCTGCGCCCTCGACGACGCGGGCTGCGCACCGTTCTTCCCGGACGCTTTCGAGGCTACCGTGCTCTCCATTAGCGGTTCTGTACTCGGCGACGTTCTCTACATGCTCGATGACAGCGGCCAGATGCTGCGGGTGCTGAGTGATGGCAGCGTGGCAAAGCGCGCACCGATACTGCTGCCCTGGGGAGCGCCCCGGCTGGAGGCAAACGAGGGACTGCTGTTACTGCCGGCGGCAGACGGGCCCTTATTGGGCGTCTACAGTCCGGACGCGGAGCGTTTTGGACAACAGCTGGACGCGCTGCTGCTGATGCCTGAGCCGGCGGTCTCCGCCGGACAGGATCGCATTCAGGACTTCGCCTCTACGGAACAGGGGCACTGGTCCCTGCTTGCTGGGGACACTGCAAGTCGCGGGCTGTACCGTTTTGATCACCAGTGGAACCTGCTCGAAGAAGTCAGCCTGGACGACGAA
This sequence comes from Halieaceae bacterium, assembly GCA_047635315.1. Taxonomy (GTDB): domain Bacteria; phylum Pseudomonadota; class Gammaproteobacteria; order Pseudomonadales; family Halieaceae; genus Congregibacter. The sequence goes on from JBLIIW010000010.1 coordinate 17,633, forward strand.
AGCAACCCGGGCTACCTGCTCCGATGGCGTGACAAACTGCTGCTAGGCGACCCAGACTCACTGCTCATGCCTCGCTATGCCAGTGCCGGGCAGCGAGAAGTGCCCTTGCGTTCGGAAATGCTGCAGCAATACCGGGACAACTGGCTGAGTGCAACGCGCCAGCGAACACTGCTGCGAACAGCCGGTATGACCCTGCCTCTTTTCCTGGCCCTCCTGTGTGCTATCACTGCAACTCTTTACCTGCTGCTGCATCGCCACCTACACCTCCCTCGTAGTCATATCACGGCGCTGCTAAACCCAGTGCCCGCAGGAGTTCACTGGCTCCCCGTCGACCCGAAGCGCAGCCGCCAGTTGCTGGTGTCGGGGACTGTCCTGCTAAGCACGGCCGCTCTGCCCTTTTTTCTGCTCCTCATCGTCAACCAGCCTCTCAGGGCCTTTCTCCTTTCACCAGCGCTGCTGGGCAGTCTCTACGCCGCTGCGGCGCTGCGCAGGGGATGCGCCGGTCACCTGGGCTTTCTCGCCGATCAGGTTATCGCCGTGGACTATGACGGGCGCTATTACTTTGGCAGGCAGGCCGCCATCCGCGGCAATCATCAACTGCTGATTGTGCAGGGAGTGGCCGTGCCCATTGGTTTCAACTGGCTGCGCCATTTTCCAGCGGATGCCATCGCACAGGAGTCCGTACCCCTGCCCCTGAGTCCCCGGGCGACACCCGGTGAGCTACTGGCGCTGCTGTGGCATGCGAAACACCCCTGGCTGCATGCGGCGCTGGCTTTCGGCGGCGGCTGGATAACTGTTTTCGCGCTCTATGCTGCCTGGCCCGCCTGAGCCTGGGCGCAAACCGTTTCGCCTATACTGGTGCAGCCGCGCCGCTGTGACGGATACTTATCTGCGAGAGAGGCCCGCATGACACAAGCCCCGGGTATAAATAATGTCGACCCCGACGTACCGCCGAGTGAGAGCCCGCGACTCGTCGCGTTGTTTGTCACCTGCCTCGCGGATCTGATGCGTCCGAGCGTGGCTTTTGCCTCGGTGAAGTTACTCGAGGACGCAGGTTGCGATGTCGTCGTACCCCGGGCCCAGAGCTGCTGCGGGCAGCCCGGCTATAACAGCGGCGATTACACGGGCGCAGCGACGCTTGCAAAACAGGTCATCCGAACCTTTGAGAACTATGAGCACGTAGTGCTGCCCTCCGGTTCCTGCGCGGGGATGATGATTCGCCACTATCCGCGTCTCTTCGAGGGCGAATGGCGCACGCGCGCCGAGGCTTTTGCGTCGCGGGTCCGGGAACTGACGGATTTTCTGCACAGCGTCTGTGGTTACCGGCCGACTGTGCAGGGCGGGCTGACCCGGGTCGCCTATCACGACAGCTGCGCCGGACTGCGCGAACTGGGGCTGCGCGATGCTCCGCGAGAACTGCTGGCGGCGGCCGGCGTTGCCGTGCATGAACTGCAGCAACGCGATGTGTGCTGTGGGTTTGGCGGTACGTTCTGCGCGAAGATGCCCGCGATATCCGCCAAAATGGCCGATGACAAGTTGCGTGATCTTGAGACAACGGGTGCCGACACACTGCTGGCTGGCGACCTCGGCTGCCTGTTGGCCCTCGCGGGTCGGGCCAGTCGTTGCGGCAAGAAGCTGGCCTTCAGGCATGTAGCCGAGGTCCTTGCGGGGCAACTCGAAGAGCCTGCTATTGGCGTAGCGCCGGAGCGCCGGTAGGCGCGAAACAACAGATAACGAGCACCGACAGCGGAAGGTAAAGGATGGAGCAACGCAGCCAGCAATTTCTCCAACTCGCGGACCAGGCGATGGGCGAAAGTGAGCGGGCCCGTAATCGCGAGACCCTCGGCGCCTTTATGCCGCAGCTGCGCGAGCAGGCGGTCGCGCAATTTGGCGACTTTGACGCTTTGCGCGAACAGCTCAAGGCCATCCGGCAACACGCCCTGAACCACCTCGGTCACTATCTGAGCGAATACATCGAGCGGGCCCGGGAGAACGGAACCCAGGTACACCTTGCCAGCGACGCCGATGCGCTCAATGAAATCGTAGTCGGCATCTGCGAAGCCGCGGGCGCCCGCCGCGTTGCCAAGGGCAAGTCGATGATCACCGAGGAAACAGGTCTCAACGCAGCGCTGACCGACGCCGGTCTCGCCGTGCGCGAGACCGATCTGGGGGAGTACATCATCCAGCAGGCGGGAGAGACTCCGAGTCATATTGTCGGCCCGGCGCTACACAAATCCGCAAGTGAGATCCGCGAACTGTTTCTCGAGTGCCATGATCTCGGCGAGCGGGAGTTGGCCGACGCGGGGGCAATGGTGGCTGAAGCCCGACAGGTACTACGTCAGGACTTTCTCAGCGCCGATGTGGGCATCATTGGCAGCAACGCGCTGATAGCCGAGAACGGCTATTCGATGCTGGTGACTAACGAGGGCAACGGCGATCTCTGCGCCAATCTGCCACCGGTCCTGATTATCTGTACCAGCGTGGATCGCGTACTCCCGCGATCTACGGATGCCATGGCCATGCAGCGACTGCTGGTACGCTCTACTACCGGGCAAGCGATTACCTGTTACACCAGCTTTTATGGGCGCGGGCGACGCGAAGAGGATATCGACGGCGCCCTGGAAACCCACGTGGTACTGCTCGATAACCAGCGCAGTGAGCTGCTGGCCAGTGACTACCGGGAAATACTCCAGTGCATACGCTGCGGGGCCTGCCTCAATCATTGCCCCGTGTATATGAGTGCTGGGGGACACGCCTATGGCTGGGTCTATCCCGGGCCCATGGGCTCCGTTCTAACACCGCTGCTCACCTCCCTGGAGGAGAGCCATCTACTGCCCGATGCCTGCACCGGCTGTGGCCGCTGTGAGGAGGTCTGCCCCGCCGGCATTCCCCTTCCGGACCTGCTCCGCGATCTGCGCGCAGAAGCCTTCGCCGCGAGTATCACGGCCCGACGCTGGCGTCTGGGAATACGAATGCACGCCTGGCTGGCCAGTCATCCACAGATTTACCGTCCAGTGACCAACTGCGCCGTGTTCCTCATGCACCACCTGGGGGGGCGCGAGGGCATCATTCGGCATTTACCCTTTGCCGGGGGCTGGCTGTCACAGCGCGATTTACCCGCTCCGCCTGCACGCAGTTTTCAGACGCAGTACAAGCAGCGCAAGAAAAGACCCCGGGCGCAAACGCAGTGACCTGCAGGAACGGCCCGGTTCAGGCGACTAATGTTGCGAAGGAGCAGTAGCTTGAACGATCCAGAAAACGAAAAGCAGATACTGGCGCGCATACGCGCGGGCTCCCGCCGCGCACGGTCGGTGACAATCGCCGAAGAGCTGGAGGCTCTGCCGCGACCTGAGGCGGCCCGCATGCCCGCGGAATCGCTGCTCACATCCTTTTTATGCAATGTGCTACGCAATGGCGGCAGCGCAGCCCTAGTGAGGGACAGGCGCGAGGCGGTAGAAGAACTGTCGCAGTTCATCAGCAGTCGTCACGGACAGCGGAGGGTGGTTGCCGGGCACGATCCGCGCCTCGCGGCCATGCCCTGGCGCGATGGCGGCCTGCTACCACGCTTTGGGGTCGCCGGCGCTGGCGATGCCGTAGCCGTGAGCTACGCGCGCGACGCTATCGCAGAAACCGGCTCGGTCGTGTTGTGGGCGAACCGTGACAACCCCGCCCTCAACAACCTGTTGCCCGACGACCATGTGGTGTTTGTCAACGGCGCCGATATCCACGCGCGCATGGAGTCAATGTGGGAAAGAGAGGAGCTGTCAGACGCGCTGCGGCGGCCGCGCGCGATCATGATGGTGTCGGGACCCTCCAGCACGGCCGATATTGAAATGCAGCTCGTACTGGGTGCACACGGACCCCGCGCCTGGCACGTAATTGTGATTGACCCTAAGGGGCCCGCAGGCGCCAGGGACAGCCTCAGCGAGGCGCGTGCACTGGCGGCAGTGTGAACTACCCGGCGGGACGCTTTCTATGGCAAAGCTGAGTAGCTGAACTTCTGGCCACCCACAGTGGTCTCGTACATGAGGCCACCTCGAGCAATGGTGAATATGGCCATTCCCTTGCGGTAACCGCCGTGAGTTGCGGTGGCATCGTTGCGACCGCCGCTGGCGCCGGCGGCCGTACCACCGCCGGTATTCGCCTCCGCAGACAGGCCGGCTGTCAGAGCCACCGCCGTTGCCTGCGCGCTGAACTCGAAGTTGCCGGCTACGAAACTTTGCAGTGCGCGACTGTCCTCAAGAAAGATCATCTGACTATAGGCCTGCCCGCCCAGTTGAAGCCCCAGGGTCAGCTGCGTCATACGCGTATCGCCCACATACTGGCCCTGCTCATACACCCGGCCGGAACCGTGCGCGCCGCCAATACCTATGCCGCCCTTGCCGATAGTCGGGAACACCACGTATCCATGGGCATCGGCAAAAAACGGCGCGGTCTGATCTACCCCTCGAAATGCACTGATCGTATCCGTGTACTTGTCGGCAAAAGACAGAGAACTGAACAGCAGAGCACATAACGCGGCTAGGCGCAGCGTATGCTTAAGGAGTGAATTCATTGCGCTGACTTCCTGTTTAAAAATGCATTGTGTGAATGTCGAGCGGTGAGAGTCGCTACCCTGACCGCCCGGGGGGAGGAACTAAGCCCCGCTCACCAGCGGTTGATAAGTCCCAGCACATCGCAAACCCGACAGCTATAACCCCACTCGTTGTCATACCAGTTGAGCACGCGCAGGTATCGACCACCAGTAACGGCGGTAAAACCGCTGTCATAAATGGATGAGTGGCTATTGCCAATCACGTCCGTCGATACCAGCGGACGATCGCTGTACTGGAGTATGCCCTTCAGGCGATCTGTCCCTGCGGCGGCGCGTACTGCCCGATCTACTTCTTCGACCGACACAGTGCGCGATAGTTTCACAAACAGGTCCACCACGGAGCCATCGGACACAGGAACTCGGGATGCAATACCATCCAGACGCCCCTTGAGCTCCGGGAGCACCACGCCCACAGCCTTGGCCGCCCCGGTAGAGGTGGGAATAATATTCTCCGCCGCCGCGCGACTGCGTCGCCAGTCTGAATGGGGAACGTCCGCCAGCGACTGATCATTGGTATAGGCATGCACGGTGTTGATCACGCCCTCAAGGATACCGAATTCCTCGTGCAGAATCCGCGCCATAGGTGCCAGACAGTTGGTCGTACAACTGGCATTTGAAATCAAGCGGTGGGATGGATCGAGACCTTCATCGTTCACCCCCAGAACCACCGTGTAATCAATCTCGTCCTTCGCCGGCACGGTGAGCAGCACATGGGCTGCGCCTGAATCAATATGCATCTGAAGCTGCTTGCGACTGCGGAACACGCCGGTTGATTCCACGACGGCATCAACACCCAGCTCACCCCAGGGGAGTTTGGCCGGGTCGCGCTCACTGAGCATGCGAACACGGCTTTTTGGCGTAACCAGATATCCGTCTTCGAAAGTTAGAGCGTGTGCAAAGGGCCCCATCACCGTATCGTAAGTGAGCAGGTAACGCAGCGCACCGTGATCGAAAAGGTCGTTTACCGCGACCACCTCCATATCGTCACGCTCTTCAATAATACGAAATACCGCGCGTCCGATACGTCCAAAACCGTTTATGGCAATTCTCATTGGGCTACCTCCGCCTGACGATCAAGCTCCGCGTAAAGTCGCGCGACATCCAGCAGCCGCGCCGCATGGCCGCGCGTCTCGTACCAGGCCAGGGTCTTGATAAAGTGTTGTCCTGCCTTGAGGGTGCCCTGGGTGTCAAATAGCAACGACAGATCGCTGCCCAGCACATCCGAGGATACGATCGGGTCCTCAGCGATACCAACGCTGCGCGGAAAGCGCGCCGCGCCCGCGCGCATTACGTCGTTCACCTCCTCCACACTAATATCGCCGCGATCCAGAATGAGCGTTGTGTCGAGCAGACAGCCTTCCTGCACCGGGACGTTGAGGGTTGAGGTGTGGATTTTGCCGGCGAAGCTCGGGAGAATCTGACCCAGCCACTTGCCGGCCTCGTGGCCGTTCGGAATAATATTCTTGGGCGCTGAGCGACTGCGCCGGTAATCGCTTCCGGCGTAGTCCTGCAGCGCCTGATCAGAGGTGTAGGCGTGCACGGTGGTCATACTTCCACATTCGATCACAAAGGCTTCTGAAAGAATATGTAGCAACAGGCACAGGGCCGTGGTGGTAGGTGATGCCGCCGAAATCATGCGGTCTCTCACATCAATCGAATCGGCGTTGATTTCTGGAATGACGATGCGATCGATATTATCTCCGGGCAGGCTGCGAATGAGTACACGAGGAGCACCGCCGGCCAGGTGGGCCTGCATGTGTGACTCCATGCGATAGATGCCCGTGGCGTCGATCACCATATCGACCTCAAAGATATCCCAGGGCATTTCCGCAGGCGCGTCGATGCTCATGAGCCGGCTGCGTTGATCCTTGGAGCAGAGAAAATTCCCGTCCAGCGTGAAGCGCTCGGGGTTGGCTGTTTCAGACTGGAGCAGGTAGTGCAGGATATCGGGGCGGCCGATGTCGGCAATGGCGATTACCTGAATATCCTCCGAATCAGCGGCCAGATCATAAATCTGTCGGCCGGTCTGTCCGAACCCCATAATCCCCACGCGCAGTGGCCCGCTTTTGCTCATCACTTTCCCCTTCGGAATTTCCGGATGCAGAGCCCGGAACACTGTTTTACTGTACTGGCGCCGCTCGCATCAGCGAGATCGCGGGAGACTCAGCTGACAGTGTTGCACCGCCCTGTGGCTCTGTAAAGTGCTGCAGGGCGACGTCGATCCAATCACCAGACCCTCTCGTACAATGGCTTAATACTATGGAGGTCATGCATGACGCAGGCACTGGCAAAAGATACCCTGAGTTTTCCTGAAACCCCTTCCGCAGAGGCGCGACGCGTACGGCAGGCGCTCTGCGAGCGTGGTCTGGAAACGCCCCTGATCGAGAATGGCCTGAGCCGAGAGCAGAAATATGAACGTATTCGCGACAGTTTCCGCGACATTAGCGAAACCCTGGGGCTTGATCTGCGCGACGACAGCTTGCAGGAAACACCGCATCGCATAGCAAAAATGTACGTCGACGAGATCTTTGGGGGGCTCGACTATGCACAGTTTCCCAAGATGTCAGTGATTGAGAACAAAATGCAGGTCGAGGAGATGGTGCTGGTCGATAATATCGACCTGGTCAGCACCTGCGAGCACCATTTTGTGACTATCGATGGCAGCGCACGGGTGGCTTATATCCCGGGGACCAAGATCGTCGGTCTCTCGAAGATTAACCGTATCGTGCGCTTTTTCTCACAGCGACCGCAAGTACAGGAACGACTCACCCAGCAGATCATGGTGGCCCTGCAAACCCTGCTGGAGACCGAAGATGTCGCAATTACAATCAACGCTGTGCACTACTGTGTGAAGTCACGCGGTGTTATGGACAGCAACTCCTCTACCCGCACGACCGCCCTTGGCGGCGCTTTCAAGCACGACGCCGCTACCCGCGGTGAATTCCTGCGCTGATCGAGAAGCCGCGCACACTCCGCCTTAGGCGGGTGGTTGCGGTCGCTTCGCCAACCAGCGATCAAGAGCGTTGGCAAAGCGTTGGCGGTCGCTGTTATCCAGCGGCGGGGGGCCGCCAGTGTGCGTGCCGTTGTCCCGCAGCTCCGTCATGAAGTCCCTTACCGCAAGCCGAGCGCGCACGTTTTCGGCGCTAAAGGGCTCGCCCCGCGGGCTGAGCGCCTGCGATCCGGCTGCCACCACCTCCGCAGCCAAGGGTATATCCGCAGTGACCACGAGATCCTGCGGCTCAACCCGGCGCAGAATCTCACTGTCCGCGACGTCAAAGCCGGACGGCACCTGGACAAAATTGACAAACGGCGATGGCGGTATCGTCATCGCGTGATTGGCCAGCAGCGTCACCAGACACTGCGCGCGATCGGCGGCTCGGAACAGGATCTGCTTGATGACCACCGGGCAGGCATCCGCATCAACCCATATATTCCCCACTCGCCTGTCTTCAGTGTTCAGCTCCAATGGATCAGCACAACACCCTGTTCAGCAGATTCGCGCGCGAGTCGCTGGCCGATCTCCCCAAACAGCTCATCGATCTTGTCCCGCCGGATTTTCAGGGTCGGGGTAAGTACTTCGTTCTCGATACTCCAGGATTCCTCGCTGACGATGACTGCGCCGATGCGGGCATGTTTTTCGACGCTGTCATTGATCGCAGCGACGCTCGCGCGAATGGAGACATCAATGGCCTCGCGCGCTTCACTGCGGGCCGCTTCTGTCAGCACCGCCACCATGACGGTCTTGGAGAATCCGCGGCCTATAAGACATTGCTGCTCAATAAATGGGTTATCGGCAAACTGCCCCTCGATCGGCGGCGGCGCCACAAACTTGCCCTGAATCGTCTTGAAATAATCCTTTACGCGACCCGTGATGTAGATAAAACCATCCTCGTCGACACGTGCCTTATCCCCCGTATGCAGCCAGCCGTCGCGAATCAGTTCTGCGGTTTTTTCAGGCTCCTTGTAATAGCCGGGGGTACAGCCGTCAGCCCGCACAGCGAGCTCGCCCTCCTCCGTAAGTTTGTACTCGACTTCTCCAATTGGCTTGCCAATAGAGCCGATGCGACGTGAGTCGTGTCCGCTGATAATCAGGCCCATGGCCTCTGTCTGGCCAAAGCCCTCCATAAGCGTAAGTCCCAGGGAATCCCACCAGTGGATAAGCGGTGGCGGCGTGGGCGCGGCGGCCGTAAGGCAGTACTCCACCTCACCCAGCCCCATGGTATCCAGTACCAGTTTGCCTACGCCTGCAGGGTCCTGGGCCAACGCTGTGCCGAGCGCTTCCTGCCCGCCAAACTTGCCCAGCACGGCCTGCTGAAACTGCTCCCACACGCGCGGCGGACCGAAAAACATATGCGGCCTGGTGCGCTGCAGATCTCGCAACAGCGTCACTGCCGATTCACTAAAGTTCACCTCACCGCAGCAGAACAGAGACGAAAATTCGACAATCTGTCGCTCGGCGATATGCGACAGGGGCAAGTAGGAAAAGTAACGAGGCTGATCGCGCAGACCGAAAGCATCGATAAAACGCTGGATGGGCACAATGTTGCTTGCATGGGTCTGAATTACCCCCTTGGGCATACCCGTAGTTCCGGAGGTAAACACCAGCGACATCATATCGTCGGGCTGGCAAACATAGGCGGGTGATTTGCCTTCACCCTCCGCAAGCAGGTCGTCCCAGCGCAGATGCTCGCCTTCGATTTCAACTCCTGGAAGTGTGACGATGGTAATGCCCTCGGGCAATACGGGACGTACTGCCTCCCAGTTGGCGGTCTCACCGAGGAACAGTACCGTTGCTTCGGTGAGCTCAGCGATGTACTGCGCGGTGGCGGACGGCAGCGTAGTGAACATGCTCACGGTGACGTTTCCGGAACGGATAATCGACATGTCCGCGAGAAACCAGTGCGGGCGGTTGCGCGACAGAATGACCATGCGGGCACCGTTGCCAAAGCGCGCTTCCAGTGCCGCACTCATCGCGGTTACCTGCCGCTGCGACTCAGCCCAGCTGTAATCCACACTGCCGTCGGCCTGTAGATCACGCATCCATATTTTGTCACCGCGTGTTTCCGCCCAGTAATCCAGAAATGCCGGGAGCGTATTCAAGTTCATCGTCTATCTCCGTTGTTATTTGTGTTTGTTATTCGTTGCCACTATTGGTCGCTATCTTTATTGATCAGGTCGATGCTGTCATTAACTCCGTCCCTACTCCAGCCCCTGGCCTGACTAGCGGGCCAATCACTAATCCAGCCATTCAGCGCTGCGCTGGCCGGCGCCGGTCGGCGTACCGCGCTGCTCCAGGCCTGTGTCACCCATACCGGGTCGCTGGGGGTTGTTCAGCGCAGAACCCGGCGGCAGCAGTTGGCTGGCACCCCAGCTGTGCTGCGGAAGCGGCTGCAGCAGATCCTGAACGTCAACCACCGAAACAAAGCCGTAGAACGGCTGCAGTGCGGCGCCGGAGCCGATATTGGCGTCACGCTGCACCCGTACGCTGGCGCTGACCCTGCGGCTCGTGTCAAAGGTCAGCAGTAGATAATCTCCGCGGATCGACGCGTTCCCCCAGTCCAGTGTCAGGACGTCAGCTCCGGCCCAACCGAGGCTCAGCCCAAGCGCAGACTCGCGGATACGCCACGCCTCCCAGGCCATGAGCAAACCCTGATCGCTCGCTGCAAAACGCAGTGGTGGACCCAATTCGGAGAGCACCTGCGCCAACGCCACACCCTGCAGTCGGTCCTCGATGCCCTCGGGAAGCGCCGGTCCGAGCGCGTAATTCCATTGCGTGCAGCCTGCCAGAAACAGCAGGAGGAAGGGCAGACAAACGCGCGAGACACTAGCCCTCCGCATCGGGTGCAACCCAGCCCGCGTAATCACTCAGCACATGGTCCGCATCGAAAATGAAAACGGCCCGCTCGTAGTTGGCATCCACATCAAATCGATTGTAGACCACGAGGATCAGCCCGCGGCCACTGGACACCTCATTGAGATAGTACAAGACGGACTCATCGCCGAGACTCACGAGCTGAGAGGGCGGTCCGAGTGCTGCCATCACCTCCGTCCGCGTCGTCACGCCGCGTTCGAAAGTGGCCATTTGCGCGGCCTCCCAGGTGACTTCCACACCCCGTTCTGATTCGTACTGCGCGCAGGCGCTCAAGAGCAACGCAAGCAGCGCAGCAGGTAGATATTTCATAGACATAGCTCAATCAAGGAATGGGAAAAAGTGATAAACCAGAGTACCTGAGTATGACACACAGTTATTGCTACCAGAGGATCGATTTGCCGGCCCAGTCCAGATAGGAAAGCTCCCCATCGGCCGGCGTGCTGTCCAATAGGTCACCCAGTCGCTTGGCAACGAAGGATGGAGCGAAAAGCTTGCCCTCTGGCACACCCCTCTGGAACGGCTGAGACAGTACCGTATCGACCGTACCAGGGTGAAAGGCCATCAGCTTGACGCCAGGAGCGCGGCGCGCGAGCTCGATAGAGGCGCACTTCAAACCCATGTTCAGGGCGGCCTTGGCGCTTCGATAGCTGTACCAGCCTCCGAGAGAGTTGTCGCCGATACTGCCCACACGCGCGCTCAGCACCGCGATGCGGCAATCCGGATTTTTACGCAGCCCGGGCGCCAGTGCCGCAAGCCACAACAGGGGCAGCGCGCAGTTCACTCGATGAACTTCCTGCAAGGCACTCAGGCTGAGTGCCTCCAGAGATTTCTCTGGCGCATAATTCTCGCTGTGCAACGTCCCGAGGGTGATTACTACGCGCGTCAGCCGAGCTGGTTCAGCCAGAACCTCCTTCGCAAGCGCCGCCATACTCATTTCACTATGGTCCGTTTGGCGCGGTCGAAGGGAGCCCGCATCCGCCCCCCGCGCCCTGCGACTGACACACCACACGGAGTTAAAACGCGGATCCCTGGCCCAGCGCTCACTCATCGCGTTGCCAATGCCCCCACCCGCGCCGATCACCAACGCCTGTTCGACTCCCTGCATGCCCCGCTCCCGCCCACTGCTGTGCCACCCGGATACCTTGCCCTGTTTTACGGCAAACGCAGCGCAGCAGATGTAGAATGCCGATGCAATTCGCCAACAGGACCCTATTCTGTGAACCTATCACACTGGCTGTTCGGTTACGGGTCACTGATCTATAAGGTCGACTTCCCCTATCTCGAGCGCGAAATTGCTGTGCTGCGGGGCTGGGAAAGGCGCTTCTGGCAGGGCTCCCACGATCATCGGGGCACACCCGACGCTCCGGGCCGGGTGGTTACTCTGATCCAGTCTCCAGACGCACGTTGTCGCGGCGTAGCGTATCGCGTGAACAGTGAGGTTTTCGAACACCTCGATCATCGCGAAAAAAACGGCTATGAGCGTCACCTCACGGAGCTATACCTCGAGGACCGTAAAGACACGGTCGCAGGAACATTTTACATTGCAGCCGAGAGCAACCCAGCGTTTCTGGGGCCCGGGACCCCCGCCGCGCTGGCGGCGCATATCGCCGACAGCCACGGACCCAGCGGTAGCAACGCAGACTATCTGCTCAGGCTGGCTGAGGCGCTTCGCGCGCTCGGCGAAACAGATCCGCATGTGGAGGAACTGGAGCGGGAGTTACTCGCCATAGATCACTAGATGTGTCGACGTACCGCAACCACTTCCGCGTCTTCTGCGTTGCGTATGAGCCGAAAACCAATGCTTTCGCAGAAGCGCAGCATCTTGTGATTAGACGACAGCACGTCACCTTCCATAATCTCCAGCCCCCGGTCCCGGCCCGCATCCAGGAGGTTCTGCATTAGCTGCCGCCCAATGCCCTGCCGCTGCATGTCATCTGCCACAGTCAGCGCGAATTCACAGGACTGCCCATCGGGATTGGCAACATAGCGGGCAACCGCCAAAATACGCGACTCTTCCCCGTGATCGTCGAGCACAACCACCAGCGCCATCTCCCGGTCGTAATCAATCTGCGTGAAGCGCACCAGCATCCTCGGCGACAGCTTGCCCATGCCGTACATAAAGCGGTTATAGCGGCTCTCCGCTGACAAACCATCCACGAAGGCTGTCTCCATCGTCGCGTCCTCAGGACGAATCGGGCGAATGATGACATCGTTCCCATCGGGCAACTGCCAGCGTCGGGCCATATCCGCCGGATAGGGGTGAATCGCCATATGTCCATAGCGCCGTGTGGACGTCTGCCGCGGGCCAATCACGATATCTGCGTCATCCACAGATACAGTGCCCCCCTCAACGCGAACCGGACTTATAGACATGCGCTGGACTTCGGGTAGCACACAGGCGATTTCAGATACGCGCATGAGCAGATCCAACAACCCCTGTTCTTCACGCGAGTCCCGCAACAGCCCCGGCGGCAGCAAGGCACGCTGAATCAGGTCGCGGCATAGAAACAGGTTCAGCGGCGGCAGGGTCACAGCAGTATGGCCGCTAATATCCCCGTGTAGCGGTCCTAGCAGTATGACCGGACCAAAATCGGCATCGCTCGCGATTCCCACCTGTAGCTCCCGGGATTCCCGCTGCTCCCTGAGGCGCTGTACCCCGATACCGCTGATGCGGGAATGCGGATGTAGTTCTCCCATCTCCTCCAGTACCTCGCGGTAAGCGGTGCGTACAGAGGGGGCATCGCGTACGCTGCGCCGCGGCAGCGCGACACCCTCGGGTAGCGGGTCCGGCGTATTGATGTGCAGACTGACCGGCAGGTTGAGGGTTTCAGCGGCCACTAGGGCATCGCTGGCGGAATTCACATTAATACTGTGCTGCACGGGAATATGGAACGCGCTCAGCAACGCCTTGCCCTCAGACCGGGTCAGATGAGTACGGCGATGACTGATGGCATCCTCAATCATCAACCGCGCACCGGCAACGTCTGCTGGCGTCTGCACGGACTGCGACGGCGGAGCCTGCAACAATACCGCCTGGTGTCGCTCGTAGGCGGCTAGATAGGAAAACGCGTCAAGGCAACGCTCCGGGCTGGTAAATTCAAGTATCCCCGCCTCGCCAAACGCATCTCGTGACGCGGCAACGCGGTTCTGTCCCATCCAGCAGGCGAGAACCGGTTTCGACGCCGCAGCGGCCGCTTCGATCACAGCTCGCGCACAACCCAGCGGGTCGGTACTGCGCTGTGGCGTCAGCAGCACCAGCAGCGCATCGTTGCCCGCATCAGCGAGGAGCGTGCGCGTGCCCACAGCGAAGTCCTCAGGGCGGGCATCACTGAGCAGGTCCACAGACTGGCCCACCAATTTTGCCCCGGCCACCGTCTTTCCAAGCTGGCTGATACTGCCAAGTGATGGCTCCGCAAGCTGCACACCCCGCCGCGCCGCACGGTCCGCCGCCATCATAGCTGGGCCCGCTGCGTTAGATAGAATCCCAAGTCGGGGACCGCGTACCCGCGTCCCCGCCATCAGTGCGCGGGCGGCGGTAAACAGCTGGTGCACCGTATTAACGCGCACGGCCCCGGCACGGGCGATGGCCACATCGAAAACCCTATCCGCAGCAAGCTCACTGGGATGCGCTGCCCCAGCCCGACCTGACTTGAGCACAATGACGGGTTTGACACGGGCCGCGGTGCGCAGGCCGCTAAGGAACGTTCTCGTATCGCTGATCCCTTCGAGGTACACAAGTACGCTGCGCGTTTGCGCGTCCATCGAGAGATAATCGAGAAGATCCCCAAAATCTACGCCCGCCGCTCCGCCCGGTGTGGCCACCAGAGAGAAACCAAAACGATTGGACTGTGCCCAGTCCAGCAGCGCGTTGGAAAAACCTGCCGACTGCGCCAAAAGGGCAACGCTTCCCGCATGGACCTGGCTATGTGAGACGCTGGCATTCAGCCCCAGGGCCGGACGCATAACGCCCAAGCTGTCCGGACCAAGCAGGGCTATATCATGCGTGCGGACAATATCCTGGATTTCCGCGGTGAGCCCGAGACTGCGTCGCTCGCGCTCACCGCCGTCAGGTGCCAGAAGAATCACCGCCTTGCAGCCCTGTTCTACACAGGCGCGAAGTTGCGCCGGCACCTTTGCCATCGGCAGCACCATGACCGCCAAATCGACAACCCGGGCAATCTCGGAGAAACTTGCAAAGCGGGTAGACGGCGTAGCCCAGTCCGGGTCCGCGCCGATGAGTACCAGCTCGCCAGCAAAGCCGCCGCCCTGCAGCTGCCTCCAGGCCAGTGCCGCCGCGCTGTCGGGTAGAAGGTTCTCACAGACCAGTGCCACGGAGCGCGGCTCAAGAAGCTTCTGAAGTATATGCGGGCGCATGTTGACCTCTCTCTTGTGCACCGCGATAGTGACGTCTGGCGAGCCGAAGCGGCCAATCGCGATCCTAATAATAGCAACCCTCGGAGGTGGTCCGCGGTGGCCATAGCCTACTTATCACACTACGAGTGCGCAGAGCATGACATGGGTCACCTGCACCCGGAACAGCCCGCGCGGCTGTCTGCCATCAACGACCGTCTTATCGCCTCCGGGCTCGACATGGCTCTTTGCCACTACGACGCACCGCTGGTCGAAGACGCACAACTGGGTGCGGTCCACGATGCCACTTATCTGGCGGCGCTCGAAGCGCAATCACCCGCGGAGGGTATCGCCTGGGTCGACGATGACACCGCGATGAACCCACACTCCCTGCGCGCAGCGCGGCGCGCGGCCGGTGCGGTGGTAAAAGCGGTTGACCTGGTCATGGAAGGCGTCGTCAGCAAAGCTTTTTGCGGCGTACGTCCGCCGGGACACCACGCTGAACGCGACCGCGCCATGGGGTTCTGCTTCTACAACAATATCGCGGTAGGTGCGCTGCACGCGCTCAACGCTCACGGCCTGTCCCGGGTGGCGATTGTGGACTTTGACGTCCATCACGGCAACGGCACCGAGCACATCGTAGCCGACGATGATCGGATATTGTTCTGCTCTACCTTTCAACACCCTTTCTACCCCAACACGGGCCATGAATGCGATTCCGGGAATGTCGTGAACGTCACCCTGCCCCAGGGTGCGGGCGGTGCCGAGTTCCGCGAAGCGGTCAGCAGCCACTGGCTACCGCGCCTGGAAGCATTTGCACCGGAGCTAGTGCTGATAAGCGCCGGTTTTGATGGGCATCAGGCCGATCCCATGGCCGGACTCAATCTTGTAGACAGTGACTATGGGTGGGTGACAGAGCAGCTGTGCAGCGTGGCCCAGCATAGCGCCAGTGGCCGCGTCGTCTCATCTCTGGAGGGCGGCTACGACCTGCATGCGCTCGCGCGCAGCGTCGAGGCACACCTGAGGGCTTTTCTCAGCGGCTAAGCCCTTCCTCAGCACGTAGCTTCGCCCAACCTTCCCGAACAAACCCGCGCGTCCTACTCCCCAGTGTCCGGACGTTTCTCCATCTGACTAAGCCACACGGACCGCCCGGCGGCCCAATCATCCGGCAGCGCCGTGGAGCGTTCGGACAGGGACTTCCAGCTCGGCTGCGTTTGCCAGCTTGCCGCCCAGCTCTCAAAGTCTGCCGCCGGCATAGCGTGCGCTATGCAGAAGCCCTGGGCGACGCGACAGCCAAGCTGCAAAAGCAGCTCTCCCTGCTCGATAGTTTCAACACCTTCGGCGACGACCTCCCGGTCAAAGGCGCGGGCCATGGAAAGAATTGCAGCCAGTAAGGAGAAGTCATCATAGCTGGTGTACATGGACTGCACGAAGCGCCGGTCTATTTTCACGGCGTCCGCGCGCAGGTCCTTGATGTGAGACAGAGAGCTGTAACCCGTGCCAAAGTCATCCAGGGCGAACTGCACACCGAATTCCCGGCAGTCCTCAATTATCTCATTGATCCGCGCCGAATCTGCTACCACCGCGCTTTCGAGAATCTCCAATGTCAGGCAATCGCGCGCATCGCCCATCTCCCGGGTAATCGAGGTCCGGAGTTCTTTAGCGAACCCCGGGCGGCAAATAGCGGACGCCGTCACATTAACGTGCATACGCAGGGACAGGCCATTTCCGCGCCAGCGCCCTTGCTGCTCAAGGGCCTCGCGAACTACCCATTTTTCAAGCTCCTGTGCGAGGGGATGGCCAAGGAGCATGGGCAGAAACTCCTCGGGCATGAGCAGGCCGTCTGCATCAATACGCCAGCGCAACAAGGCCTCAACACCCTTAATCGCACCGCTGCACATATCCACCAACGGCTGGTAGTGCAGTTCAAAGCGATGTTCTGCCATGGCTTGCTCAACGCGCGCGAGGAATGCCCGCAGCTGCTCATCCTCCTCATCGTCAAGCAATCGGTAACGATTACGACCCGCCTGCTTGGCCCGGTACATGGCCTGATCGGCCTGGCGCAGCAAATGGTCCGCATAGGTGTCATCCCCCTTGCCGAAAAAGGCGAGGCCCGCACTGGCAGTCAACTGCATCCGGTGGCCGGCAATAGTCTGCGGTAGGGAGAGGGTCTTCATGAGGCGATCAATAAGGTGGAGACATTCCTTGCGATTCTGGAAGTCCGGCAGGAGCAGAACGAATTCGTCGCCCCCCAACCTGGCAACCGTGTCCGCACGGCGCAGCTCCGAGGACAATAACTGAGAGAATTTAATCAGTAACTCATCACCTACGGCGTGGCCGTACTGGTCGTTGATATCCTTGAAATTATCGATATCCATGTATACCAGTGCGAGTTCCGTACCGCGGCGCTCGGTCGATGCCATCGCCTGCGTGAGGCGGTCAAAAAACAAGCTGCGATTGGGCAGCCCGGTCAGCGCATCATAGTTTGCCGCCCGCTCCAACTGCTTTTCATAGTCGTGCGACTCTGTCACATCGCGACTGATACCGAACAACCCGACCAGGGATTCACCATCTGGGGACAGCACGGGCCACTTATAGGTAGAGACCCAACCCATGCTCCCATCGGGGCGCTGAAAGCGCTGTCGCTGATCGACGATCGGCTGGCGCGCCTCAAGGAGTACCTCTTCCTCGCGAAGATAATCGGCTGCCAAATGTGCTGGAAAAACATCCTCATCGGTCTTGCCGACTACACCATTACGATCCAGGCCAACCAGGGTGGCAAAACTTCCGCTGACAAATACGAAGCGACGTTCAGCGTCCTTGAAATAAACGAAATCTGTTGTGCGATCGAGGAACAGCTCGAAGTGCCGATTGAGATCGGCAATGCGCTGTCGATCCTGCTCCCGCGCACGCAGCGATTTGCTGAGTTCAATCCACAGCTGTTTAAGGCGGCGATTGCGTTCAATGATACCCAGCAGCAAGCCGATGACAAGTATTGCAGCGAGCAGGGAGCCCATAATTTCCAGTCGGTAGGAACGCCAGATATCGCTCGCCGGGACCACCGGAGGTTGGTCGTAGGGCGGCAGAACCATAGCGCGGAGAAGTGTGCCCAGTGCCGAGTAATCGGCGGGGGCTCCCAGACCGGACACCCCCCCGAGCGTATCACTGCCCTGCTGGTAAGAGAGCACCATCGCCTGTCCCTGCAAGCCCGCCAACAGATCAGGATCGGCCCCCCCGAGAAAAACCAGTGGCCACTCCGGGTAGAGACGCGTCGATACAGCAAAGGGGTAATCACCCAGAAGCTGGCGATTGAGCACACGCAAGCTCAGCGGGTCCAGTTCACCCCGATTTACTAGCACCTCCAGATACGAGGAACGCAGAAACGCCGCATCGGCGGTGCCGGCAAGCACCGCGTCAATAGCACGGCGCTGATTGCCGAGCTCTGCCCAGCTTATTTGCGTCTCCTTTATGCCGATTCGCTGCAGTTCCGCCAGGGGCAGCACAAAGCCGCCCGCAGAGCGCCGATCGGCGATCGCTACCGTGCGGTCCCGCAGATCCCCGAGCGCCAGCAGATCCGATCGATCGGCGCGCACAACCACAGTTCCACCCAGACTGGCGACCGACCCGGCCAGTGCCTGGCGATTTATGGTCGCGAAGGCGCCGGCGAGATAGCCGCTGTCACGAAGCAGGAGATAATGGTATGGATTGGTCAGGAAAACATGGATTCGATTGCTGCTGATAGCCTGCTCCAGGCGCTCCAGATCCATGATTTCCAGATGCAGGTCGTAACTGGGCAGGCTGCTGTTCACCGCCTCGAAAAATGGCTCAAGCTGCTGGCGAATCAGCGCGGGCTCATCCCAGGCCAGAACACCAATATACACATCGTCACTATGCTTGGGCGTATGATCCGCGATCACCGATGCGCAGCACAGTAACGCAACCAGCGGCAACACCTGACAACACGCCAACACCCGGCGGCGGACCTTGCGCAACAGCAGAGGGTCGAGCGAGCCGCTCCCCACTAGAAAGCCGCTCGGGGCAAGTAGCGATCGACGACCAGCTCATCGAGAACATCATCGTTCACGGCAACCAGCCCCGCCTCAATCATCCCGGCGGCGGCCCTATCCACGGCACCATCCTGTGCCAAGTATGCGCGCACCCGCGGTAGCCCCGGCAGGCGCACTCCCGCAAGTGATTTGCGGATAGAGTCTGCGGGGACGTCCTGGTATTGCGCATAACGGTAGATGGCGTCCTCGCGATTGCTGCGCAGATACGCCAGCGCCCTGAAGTGCGCCGCTACGGTTGCCGCCAGCAGTTCCTGCCTGTTGGCCAGCGTCGAGCGGTCCACGACGAGCACACCGAAAATGGTGCCGGGTATCGCGCGGCTGTCGTAAAGAAGTCTGGCACCCTGGACCACAATCAGGTCGGCGCTCGGCGGATAAGTAACCACCACGTCGATGTCTCCTGCCCGGTACGCCGCCTCGTGCTCAGCCAGCGGCAGATTCACAAGTTCTATGTCGCCCTCGCTCAGCCCCGCGACGGCCAGCGCACTGCCCAGGAGGATTTCGCCGACAGTCAAAGCCTCATAAGCAATGCGGGCGCCGGCCAGAGCAGGCAGACTATCGATACCCGGACGCGCCAGTATGACATCGGCACCGGCCGACTCATTCATCACCAGCACCACCGCAAGCCGCGGTTGCTGTTCGCGCAGGCGCAGCGCCTCATCCAAGGTTAGTGCCGCCACATGCGCGCTGCCATCAAGCAGTCGCGCAACCGATTCCGAGGCCGAAGCCGTGTGATGAATAACCGCGCCGCCCGGAAGCCAGCCAAACTCTTCCGCCAGGCTCAATGTCTGGTAGCCGACCCAGGAATGCACGGAAATCTGTAATTCCACGGGGGGCCGGCATCCCGGCAGGAACGCCGTGAAGACAAACATGACCGGAAACAGCAGCGCTCGCATAGAAGCACTACCCGCTTTCACCACTTCTTCCCCCCTCATTCCTTACTCGCGCGCTACCTACAGCACACAAGCATAAGGAAGGCCATAGCGGTTGTCACCCACCGAGCAGGATTACCGCCTGATAGGCAATCAGGGCCAGTACATAGGCGAGCAGGCTATAGCCGATGAACATGCGTATCGCCAGACGACTCGAGCCCGCTTCGCGGCTGAGGATCGCCAGCGTCGAAACGCACATCAAGGCAACGGAAAAGAACGTCAGCAAAGCCACCCCGGAGGCAAGGCCAAGACCGCTGGCCTGAATTTGCTCCACCAGCGGGACCATATTTTCTTCGGCACCCTCAATACCAAACATCACACCGAGGGTGCCGACAAAGACCTCCCGGGCAAGGAATGAGGTGAGCACCGCGACCCCGTAACGCCAGTCCAGTCCCAGCGGCGCAAAGAGAGGCTCTACAAAACGCCCTATCTGGCCCAGCCAGGACGCACTGAGATCCGTACCCCCGTTGGGGAAATAACCCAGCAGCCAGACCACTATGGTCACCGTAAGAATGATGCCACCAGCCTTAGTAATAAAGTGGTGACAGCGTTGCCAGGATTTGCGCAGCAGGGGCACCAGCGCAGGCAGCCGATAGGCCGGCATCTCAAGCACAAACGGCAGATCCGCATCCTGCCCGCCATCCACCCGGGCAACCACTGCCGTCACC
>JBLIIW010000011.1:0-36735 GCA_047635315.1 Halieaceae bacterium
CGTGGCGCAGATGCTCGAGCAGACCCTGTGGGGCGAGCTGGACTATCTGTTGATCGATATGCCGCCCGGTACCGGTGACATCCAGCTGACACTGTCGCAGAAAGCGCGTTTGAGTGGTGCGGTCATCGTCACCACGCCGCAGGATATCGCCTTGCTGGATGCGCGCCGGGGCATCGAGATGTTCGGCAAGGTGAGCGTTCCCGTGTTGGGCATTGTTGAGAACATGGGACTGCATACCTGCAGCCAGTGCGGCCATACGGAGTCCGTGTTCGGGTCCGACGGAGGAGATCTTATTGCCGGGGAGTACGGTGTGCCCCTGCTTGCCAGCCTGCCGCTGGAGCGGCGCATCCGCGAGCACACGGACAGCGGCGTGCCCGTGCTGGTTGCCGAGCCCGACTCACCGGCTGCGCGCGCCTACCTGGGGGCTGCGGATGCACTGGTGGCCGCCTTGCACGGCGCTACTGACACGGACGATATTCCAACGATCTCCATCACCGAAGACTGACGAGGCGCAAGGCCATGAGTATCAAGTCCGACAAGTGGATCCGCCGTATGGCGCATGAGCACGGCATGATTGAGCCCTTCGAACCCGGCCAGGTAAGGGATGCCAACGGGATGCGGGTTATCTCCTACGGGACCTCAAGCTACGGTTACGACGTGCGCTGTTCACAGGAGTTCAAGGTGTTCACTAATATCAATTCGGCCACGGTCGATCCCAAAGCCTTCGACGACAACAGTTTTGTCAACGTGACATCGGATGTTTGCGTAATACCCCCGAATTCCTTTGCGTTGGCGCGAACCGTTGAGTATCTCCGTATTCCACGCAACGTCCTCACTATTTGCCTGGGCAAATCGACCTACGCGCGCTGCGGGATTATTGTGAATGTCACGCCCCTGGAGCCCGAATGGGAAGGACATGTGACCCTGGAGTTTTCCAATACAACCACCCTCCCGGCCAAGATTTACGCCAATGAGGGTGTCGCTCAGATGCTGTTCTTTGAATCCGATGAGGTCTGCGAAGTCAGCTACCGGGACCGCGGCGGCAAGTATCAGGGGCAAACGGGAGTGACGTTGCCGCGCGCATGAGTTGCGAAAGCGCCTAGCTGCTGCCTAGCGCCACACCCCCGATGCTGACGCTGATCAGATTCGCTTCGGTGGCCTTGCCCTCATCGACGTGCAAGGTGCGCACCATAAGATAGTCCCACTCTGGAGCGATCCATACGGAAGATCTGCGCTCCGGATCGCTATGGTCACGCTCGAAATGTAGCGTATTGATATCCCCCATGGGTGTTTCCAGTATTGATTCACCCCGGTACATGAAGCGGTATTCCTTTATCTTGCGGCCGTCCGCAACGCGGAACAGTATGTCCTCGCGCGGGGTAGGGTCGTTGAGCATTAGGAGTCGGAGCTGTTCCTGCTGACTCATGCGGTCCAGGGTTCCCGGCGCGTTGGGCAGCAGATACCACTCTTTCTTGTACAGGCTGCGAATGACATCGGAGTCGCTATCGAAATGCACCTCGCGACGGCGACTGACGGGCCCCCGCAGCTGATATATGTAGGATTTTGGTTGAATCTGGTTGCCATCGAGGGCGAAGACGCTGACCTCGCTGATGCCCGCAACCAGCAGATTGCCTTCGCTGGTCAGTCGACAGTCGCCGCTAGCGTCCATGGTCAGGCTGCGGCGCAGTTTTATGCTGAGTCCTGATGCGGAGGTTTTGTAGACCGCTTTATAGGGCGACAGTGATCGGTGTCCACTGATCGCGGCCGGATTGACCGTGCTTTGTACCGCAGCCTCTGCAACGGCCTGCTTTGGCGGTGCCGCCGGGGCGTCCTTTGCAACCACCTGTATACCCGGTAGGAGCAGCAGGGCGGTCAGGGCCAGCCGCCCGGGCAGGCCTGGGCCCGACCCTTCAGCTGGGTGTCGACTGTATTGCCCCGGGTACGTGCACGATCCCGCTCTCATCAAGAAATGCTCCATCCTTCCAGGCGCGTCCGTCGCGCAGCTCAACTCGGCCCCGGAGACACCAATCAAGCGCCATCGGGTATATCTCATGTTCCACATGCAGTACGCGTCGGGCGAGTGTGTCTGCACTGTCATCGGGAAGTACCGCTACGCGCGCCTGGATAATTGGCGGTCCCGCATCGAGTTCCGGCGTGACAAAATGAATTGTGGCGCCGGCCTCCCGGTCACCGGCCTCAATCGCACGCTGGTGGGTGTTGAGGCCCGGGTATTTAGGCAGCAAAGAGGGGTGAACGTTCAATAGTAATCCGTAGTATTCCCGAATAAAGTCGGGGGTAAGGATGCGCATGAAACCGGCGAGTACGACCAAGTGAACGTCGGTGTTCCTGAGCTCCCGTAGCATTGCGGCTTCGAAACTCCCTCGGTCCGGGTAGTCTGTGTGCGGCACGCAGCTGTGTGGCAGGGCACGCGCTGCGGCGTTGGCCAGTACGCCGGCATCGCGCACATTGCTCAGCACCAGGACGACCTCAGCGGGCAGTTCGCCGCGCGAGCAGGCATCGGCGATTGCCCCCATGTTGCTCCCACGTCCTGAGGCAAGGATCGCGATGCGGGTCTTTGTGGGCATTAGCGGATAGTGACGCCACCGTCGCCGGTGGTGACCTCACCAATCTGCCAGGCTTCAAAGCCTCCCGCGCCCAGCAGGGAAATAGCCTGCGCTGTCTGCTCGGCGGGCAGGGAGATCACCAGGCCTACGCCACAGTTGAAGGTGCGGTACATTTCCATAGGATCAATGTTCCCGGCTTCCTGCAGCCAACGGAATACGACTGGCCATTCCCAGCTATTTTCGTTCATCAACGCCGCGGTGCCTGGAGGTAGTACGCGGGGAACGTTTTCCAGCAGACCGCCGCCGGTGATGTGTGCGATGGCGTGTAAATCGATGTGCTTTCGAAGCTCGAGGAGCGCCTTGCAGTACAGCAGTGTGGGCTCCAGAAGCAGGTCAGCGAGCGCGCGTTCTCCCTCTTCCAGCGGCATCGCCAGGTCGGCGCCGCTGTGTTCGATAACCTTGCGAATCAGTGAGAAGCCGTTCGCGTGCGGACCACTGCTGGCGACGGCGATCAGCGCATCGCCGGCCTCTACAGCGCTGCCATCGATGAGCTCATTTCGCTCCACCACGCCGACACAGAACCCGGCCAGATCGTAGTCTGAGCCGGCGTACATCCCGGGCATCTCTGCTGTCTCGCCCCCGACCAGCGCACAGCCCGCCAGCTCGCAGCCCCGCGCGATCCCCTGCACGACCTCCGCGGCAATGTCGATATCGAGGTGTCCAGTGGCAAAGTAATCGAGAAAAAACAATGGCTCCGCGCCGTTCACGGCTATGTCGTTGGCGCACATGGCGACCAGGTCGATGCCGATCGTCTCGTGGCGACCAAGATCAATAGCGAGACGCAGCTTGGTGCCCACTCCGTCCGTCCCCGAAACCAGTAGTGGTTCCCGGTAGCCGGGGGGGATCGCGCAGATGGCGCCGAAGCCGCCGAGCTGTCCCATGACTTCCGGACGCTGCGTGCGCGCCACGGCGTCTTTTATGCGACCGACCAGCGCGTTGCCTGCGTCGATGTCGACACCGGCATCGCGGTAACTCAAACCTTTGGGGGGAGGGGATTCGGACATAGTAACGAGGCGCTCAGAAGTGTGCGCGCAGTGTAGCGTTCCGCGTCCTGCAGTAAAGGGCTGCGATACGGATAGCGGTAGATGAACTGTCGGGTCAAGCGCGTCGCCTGGGGAACAACGCGATGGGTGATCGGCCGCTGCCCGCTGCTACAATGCGCGCTATGAATACTGGTGCTGCCTGTCCCGTTCCGATCCATACCCCATGGCAATGGTCAGTTCCGCCTGCGCTGTTGTTAATGCTGCTGGCGATGGTGCTCAGCCTGCTGCCTGTTGATGGAGTGCGTGCGGAGCTGGTCCTGGACCTTTATACGGCGCGATTGCCAGTGGCGGATCGCGGCAATGCAACGCGGGCGGCGGCGCGCCGCGAAGGGCTCAGGCAGGTCCTGGTGAAGGCCTCGGGCCAGAGTGTCGGGCTTGGGCATTCGGCCATCCAGAACGCACTGGGGCAGCCGCAGAGTTACCTGCTCGGCTACAGCTATGAGGAGCAGGACGCGCAGATCACGCTGCGCCTCAGCTACGATGAGATCGCTGTTCAGCGCCTGCTCCGTGAGGCGGCGCTGCCTCTGTGGACGGCCAACCGGCCGCCGGTACTGGCTTGGCTGGTGGTCAGCGATGGGTCGCGGCGACGCTTTGTGTCCGGGGAAGAACTTCCGGATGCGGCCATGACACTGGGCGAGGAGTTCCAGCAACGGGGCGTGCCACTGCAACTGCCGCTCTATGACCTCACGGACACCCGAATATTGAGCCCCGGGGAGGCCTGGCGGCAGTCATCTATGGCAATCATAGGCGCCTCACAGCGTTATGGAGATGCACGTGTGCTGGCGGGCAGGGTCGCGATCCTGTCCGATGGTAGCTGGTTGGGCGATTGGCGGTTCCTAGACGCCGGGCGATGGGTGAGCCGCTCCGTGAGCGTCGACAGCTTTGCGGCGTTCGCACAGAGTGGCGCCGCGCTGGCTGCGGAGACGCTGGCCGGTCGCTACGCGGTTGTTGGTCAGGGAGAGGCGGATCTGCGGCACCTGATTATCCTGCGCGGGGTGCGCAACTATGATGATTTCAGCGCGATTTATGCGGTGCTGAACGGCCTCGAGTCCGTGGCGCGGGTTGTGCCCGAGCAGTTGCTGGGCGATCGGGTCAACTTGCGTCTGGACTCTCAGGCGGGGCTGGCGCAGCTGGCTCGAATCATCGAGCTGGATGCCCGCTTTGTACCTTCACCGCAGTTGTCTGCTGAACCAGTTCTGAATTACGAGTGGATGCCATGAGCAAGGAGCACGGGCAGGGTTTGCCTGGAGAACCGTCGCCGACCGAACCGGATGCGCTGGGAATAGCCGCCAACCGCTGGCCGCTTATAGTTGCGGTGGTTCTGGTGGCAACCCTGCTGTTTTACCTCTTGCAACCGATATTGCTGCCCTTCGTCCTGGGCGCCCTGGTTGGCTACCTCGGAGATCCTCTCGTGGATCGCATCGAGGCTCGGGGAGGAAGCCGCACATTGGGTGTGGTGCTGGTTTTCATGTTTTTTAGCGGCGTGTCACTGCTCGGTCTTGTGTTTGCAGTGCCCCTTCTCCTGCAGCAGCTCGACGGGTTGGTGGGTCGGGTGCCGCTGGCCTACGTATGGTTGCGCGACGTCGCCCTGCCCTGGCTGGAGTCACGCACCCTGATTAGCGGAGCCAATCTGCCGCAGGTTGACTGGTCCGCAGAGCTCCGGGATAACTGGCAGTCGCTGGGTAAGATGACCGCGTTGACGGTCACCAAAGTGACCGGCTCCGGGATCGGTATCCTGGTGGGTCTCGCCAATGTGGCGCTCATTCCGGTGGTTGCTTTCTACCTGATGCGCGACTGGGATCTGATAGCCGCGCGCCTGTTGCGGCTTCTTCCACACGACTGGCAGGGCCGTACAGCACAGCTGGCCGCTGAAGCCGATGAGGTGGTGGGCGCTTTTTTGCGCGGTCAGTTCATCGTGATGTGCGCGCTGGGGGTGCTTTACTCCGCCGGTCTGTGGGTGGTGGGTGTGCAACTCGCCCTGCTCCTCGGTCTGATCGCGGGACTCGCCAGTATCGTGCCCTACCTGGGTTTTATCGTCGGCATCAGCACCTCTTTGATTGCCGCCTATCTGCAGTTCCATGACTGGTTGCCTCTGCTATCGGTCGGGCTGGTATTTGGCGTGGGACAGTTGGTGGAGTCCATGGTGCTGACACCGGTGCTGGTTGGTGATCGCATAGGACTGCACCCGGTGGCCGTGATCTTTGCGCTTATGGCCGGGGCGCAGCTGGCGGGTTTTGTCGGGATTGTGGTCGCGCTGCCCGTGGCGGCGGTCATCATGGTGTTCGCCCGCCATGCTGTTGAACACTATAGAAGCAGCGACCTCTACGGTCGGGACGAGACCCTCGGCGATGACTAAACAGGGCGACCCTGCGCCGGAGATGGCGCAGCTGCCTCTGCTGATAGCGCCGCGGGATGAATCAACACTTGAAGATTTCTACCCGCTGCCAGCACTACAGATCCTGCTCGCCGCTATTCGCGAGAGCGGCGGCTCCGAAACGACACCAGAGCGCCCTGGGGGCGAACTGACGACTCCCAAAGAGCCAGTCCACTATCTCCATGGGGGCCGGGCTACCGGTAAATCCCATCTGCTACAGGCGCTCTGTCTGCAGGGCGATGGGTCTGGGGTATATCTGCCGCTCGATACACTCTCGGCGCTGCAGCCGGAAGCTCTGCTTGAGGGCCTGGAGTTTGGCCGCATCGTCGCCCTTGACGTGCTGGAAGCGGTGGCCGGACAAGCGGTCTGGGAAGAGGCCCTGTTTCATCTGGTTAATCGCTGTCGATCGAGCGGTTGCCAGCTGTGGTTTGCCGCTCGCGCACCTGCGCAGGACATTGGCATTGTTCTTCCCGATCTGCGTTCCCGGCTCATGGGCGGTCTGCTGTGGGCATTGCCTGCGCACAGCGACAGTGAAAAGCTCGAAATCCTGCGTTTCCGGGCGCGGCGTCGGGGGCTGCAGTTGTCGGACGCGGTTCTGGGTTATCTCGCCAAGCGCGGCGGTCGGGCTCTCGGTGAGCAGTTGGAACTGCTCGACAGGCTGGATCGCGCCTCCCTGCAGTTACAGCGCCCGCTGACGGTGCCGCTGGTACGCGAGGTCATGGGCTGGTAGTGCGCGACGAGGGGGCGGAAAACTAGCACTGTGTCTGCAGTGGCAGGGCGGTGCTGTTCTTGATTTCCGTGACCGCCATATGTGAGTGCAGTTCGCGTACATCGGGGTTGGCGCTCAGGGTTTCCCGCACGAAGCGCTCATAATGACGCACATCGCGGGTGACGATTTTCAACATGTAGTCCCAGATCCCGGTCATGGTGTAGCACTCGATGACCTCCGGGTAGCAAACGATGTCTTTTTCAAAGCTCAGCAGGTTCTGTCTGCCGGTCGATGTAAGGTTTACGGTGGCGAACACCACTACATCCATGCCCAGGGCATCGCGATCGAGCAATGCTACGCGACGCCGGATCAGGCCCTGCTCCTCCAGTCGGCTTATACGCCGCCAGCAGGGCGACTGGGAGAGGTTGATGCGCTCGGCGATGACCGCTGTGGCCAGGCTGCAGTCCTCCTGTAACAGGGCCAGAATGGCGCGATCTGTGGCATCCAGCGTGAAGGACATATTTATTCACCAAATTAATTATGAGTAGATAAAATATCTAATTATAGCCCGCTAAAGCGGCAATTTGCATAGCAAAACCCGTAGTAAGCCGTACAATTTCTCCTTATAAACTCGCGGGAGCCGACCATGGGCAAAACAGCAATGCGCGGGATAAAAAAAGTATCCCTTGATGACAAGTACGCGCTCGACACGACCCGGGCCTACATGACGGGTATCGAAGCGCTGGTCCGTCTGCCGATGTTGCAGCATCAACGCGACCAGCAGCGCGGTCTGAACACCGCGGCCTTCGTATCCGGTTACCGCGGTTCGCCCCTGGGCGGCGTAGACCAGGCGTTCTGGCGCGCAAAACCCTGGCTGGACAAGCACCATGTGCACTTCGTGCCCGGGGTCAATGAAGAGCTGGCCGCCACGGCTGTCTGGGGCAGCCAGCAGACCAACCTGTTTTCCGGTGCCCGTTACGATGGTGTGTTCTCCATGTGGTACGGCAAGGGGCCGGGCGTCGATCGCAGCATGGATGTGTTCAAGCATGCGAATGCCTTCGGCACGTCGCGCTACGGCGGCGTACTGGCGGTGGCGGGTGATGATCACGCCTGCAAGTCTTCCACGCTGCCACACCAGTCCGAGCACAACTTCATCGCTGCATCCATACCGGTACTCAGCCCAGCGAATGTGCAGGAAGTTCTGGATCTGGGTATTTTCGGCTGGGAACTGTCGCGCTATTCGGGTTGCTGGGTTGCCCTCAAGGCTATTACCGAGAACATGGATTCAGCGATTTCCGCGGATATCGATCCAGCACGTATGCAGATCACTATCCCCGAGGATTTTGCCCTGCCGGAAGGCGGCGTGCATGCGCGCTGGCCCGATAAACCGATGGAACAGGAGCGGCGACTCAACAAGTACAAAATTTATGCCGCCAGAGCATTTGCCAGAGCGAATCGGCTAAACCGGGTCGTTCTGAACAGCCCGCGTGCGCGTTTTGGAATTGTCACATCGGGCAAGGCTTATCTCGATGTCATGCAGGCTCTGGACGATATGGGTATTAATTCCAGGGTGGCGGCGGAGATCGGGTTGCGGGTCTACAAGGTGGGTATGCCCTGGCCCCTGGAGCCCCAGGACACACATGATTTCGCCGAGGGGCTCGAAGAAATTCTCGTGGTGGAGGAGAAGCGCTCTCTTATAGAGGATCAACTCACGGGGCAGCTGTACAACTCCCCGGTGGCGGCGCGCCCGCGTGTGGTCGGTGAATTCGACGAAGACGGCCGCGATTTGCTGCCCAATCTCGGGGAGCTGACGCCGGCCATTGTGGCCCTGGCAATCGCCGCGCGAATCCGACGTTTCTACCAGTCTGAAGCCATGGATGAACGTGTCCGCTGGATCGAGGAAAAGGAAGTCTCCCTGGCGAGGCCCGCAAACGTCGCTGAGCGCGTGCCGCACTTCTGCTCGGGCTGCCCGCATAACACGTCGACCAAGCTCCCGGAAGGCAGCCACGCTCTAGGGGGTATTGGCTGCCACTATATGGCGACCTGGATGCCGGATCGTCCGACGCTGACCTTCACGCAGATGGGTGGCGAGGGAGCGACCTGGATTGGTCAGGCTCCCTTCACGGACACGCAGCACGTTTTCCAGAACCTTGGCGACGGCACCTATTTTCACTCCGGTATTCTGGCGCTGCGCGCGACGGTTGCTGCGGGCGTTAATATCACCTATAAAATTCTCTATAACGACGCCGTGGCGATGACCGGCGGCCAGCCCATCGATGGCTCGCTGACTGTACCTGACCTCCTCCGTCAGTTGGAAGGCGAGGGTGTGCGCCGCATCGCACTGGTCAGCGATGAACGCGATGCGTGGCGGGGACGCCTTCCGGGCATTTCCGGGCTCTCCCTGCACCATCGCGATGAAATGGATACGCTGCAGCGGGAACTGCGCGAGTACCGGGGAACATCGGTGATCGTATTTCAGCAGACCTGCGCGGCAGAAAAACGTCGCCGGCGCCGTAAAGGCAAGCTCGAGGACCCGGCCAAGCGTCTGTATATCAATGACGACGTGTGCGAAGGCTGTGGCGACTGTTCCGTTAAATCCAATTGCCTGTCGATTGTGCCCAAGGAAACCCCTCTGGGCCGCAAGCGGCAGATAGACCAGAACGCCTGTAACAAGGACTACAGCTGTAACCGGGGATTCTGCCCGAGCTTCGTTACCGTACTGGGCGGCGCCCTGCGCAAGCCAAAGGCCGCGGACCGTGCTGATGTGGTCTTTGATCCACTGTCGGATCCGGTGCTACCGGATCTGTCCCAGCGTCCCTGGAATACGGTGGTCACCGGCGTTGGCGGCACGGGGGTTCTCACCATTACGGCGCTGATCGCCATGGCCGCGCATATTGAAGGCAAGGGCTGTGCAACTCTCAACCAGACCGGGCTCGCCCAGAAGTTTGGTGCTGTCGTGTCGCACGTGCGCGTGGCACAGCAGCAGGACACCATTATGGCCGTGCGTATTCCTGCTGGCGAAGCTGACCTGTTACTGGGCTGTGATCTCGTGGTTACCACCACCTACGAGGCGATGGGCAAGGCCGCCCACGGGCGCACACAGGCAGTTGTCAACGACGCTGAGGTGGCCACGGCCGCCTTCGTTTTAAACCCCGATGCGGAGTTCCCTACCGCTGCCATGCAGCAGCACGTGCGCGATCAGGTGGGTACGGACGCGTGCTATTTCCTGAACGCCAGCGCGATTGCCACCGCGCTGCTCGGCGACTCCATCGCGAGTAATTTGTTCCTGCTGGGCGTTGCCTGGCAACGCGGGCTGGTGCCGGTGTCGGCGCAGGCTCTCGAGCGCGCCATAGAGCTGAATGCGGTTGCGGTGGATTTCAACAAGCGTGCGTTCCTGTATGGGCGACGCTATGTGGAGCAGCCCGCAAAGGTGCTTTCCTTACTGCCGGCGGAGGCGCCTGCGGAGGTGAGCAGCGACCTTGAGGAGCTGCTGCAGGATCGATCGGATCGATTGGTGGCTTGGCAGGACGAAGCCTGCGCCGAGCGCTACCGCGACACTGTGGAACGCGTGCGCCGGGCGGATCCGCGCGCCGCTGAGGCTGACTCAGCGAGTGTCGATGTCGCTCGCGCGTTGTTCAAGCTGATGGCTTACAAGGATGAGTACGAGGTCGCTCGTCTCTACAGCCGTCCAGAATTCCTCGAGGCTATCGACAAGCGTTTCGAGGGTGACTACAGCCTGCGTTTCAACATGGCGCCGCCGTTGCTGAGCAAGCGCGACCCGGCCACCGGCGAGCTGCAAAAACGCGAGTTCGGGGCGTGGATACTGGGCGCCTTCCGGGTGCTGGCCTCGCTGCGGCGCCTGCGTGGCAGTGCTTTCGATCTGTTCGGCTATACGGCCGAGCGTCGACAGGAACGGCAGGATATTGCCGACTACCTGGAGCTGATTGAGGAACTGCTACCGCAGGTGCCGGAAGGAGACTACGCGCTACTGAAGGAGTTGCTCAGCCTGCCATTACAGCTGCGCGGTTTTGGACACGTCAAGGACCGCAATCGCGAGCAGCTCGCAGTGCGCCGCAGTGCGCTGCTAAAGAGACTTTTTGGATCGGCTGTGGATGTTGTGCAAATTGTGGATGCCGCCTGATGCGCCGGCGTGACAGTCAGAATCCAGCTGCGGGTGGATTCGTGGAGATAACACCATGACGGTATTCAGTGCGCCCGCTTTCGACGGGCACGAACAGCTGAGTTTTTGCTGCGATCAAGACAGTGGTCTGAACGCCATTATCGCTATTCACGACACGACGCTGGGGCCTGCGGTCGGCGGTTGCCGAATGTTTCCCTACGCCAGCGACGAGGCCGCTCTGGACGATGTGCTGCGCCTGTCGCGGGGTATGACCTACAAATCGGCTCTTGCCGGTCTCCCTCTTGGCGGTGGTAAATCGGTGATCATTGGCGACCCGCGCCGTCATAAGCGACCGGAACTATTGCGCGCTATGGCCCGTTTCATTGACGGGCACGCGGGGCGCTATGTGGCGGCTGAGGACTCGGGGACTACGGTGGACGATCTCACCCTGATGGCTAATCACACGCGCCATGTCAGCGGGATTGCCCAGACCGAGCACGGTGGGGATCCTTCGCCGAGCACCGCCCGTGGTGTTTTTGTGGCCATCGGCGCGGCCCTCGCACACCGCCTTGGCAGCGCAGATCTTCACGATGCGCGGGTCGCCGTGCAGGGGCTTGGGCATGTGGGCTTTGCGCTCGCAGCCATGCTTCGGGACGCGGGTGCGCAGGTCTTTGCGGCCGATGTGAATCCTGAAAACGTGCAGCGAGCCGAGGATGAACTGGGTGTCTGCGCCGTCACGCCGGATGAAGTTCTCGCGCTGGACGCAGATATTCTGGCGCCCTGTGCCATGGGTGGTGTACTCAACGCCGCTAGCATACCCCTGCTTCGCACCGGTATCGTCGCGGGCGCGGCCAATAACCAGTTGGCGACCAGCGAGGACGGTGGCCGACTGGCCGATCGCGGCATTCTTTACTGCCCGGATTTTCTGATCAATGCTGGCGGTATTGTCGATATTCACTACCAGCGAAGTATTGCTGGCCGCTCGGGACTCCTCGCGCATATCGATACCATAGCCGAGCGCCTCTTGGAGGTGCTGCGCAGGGCAGACAGCTGTCATGGACCTACCCAGATGATCGCGGAGGCGCTGGCCAGAGAACTTATTGATGCAGCACGCGCGGCGCCGTCACCGGCCCTGCGCGTTGCCTGAGTCCCCTCCCGGCTCAAGGGTAGTCGTTTGTGCGGTGGACTCGCCTTGTCCAGGCACGGCGTACTGCCCGGGCCCGAGAGCAAGGTAGCGGCGCAGGTAGTGCACGGCCACATAGAGGGGCCCGGTGTCCAGCAGGGCAACCGTGGCCTTGAACAAATAGTTACTGCCCACAAGAACCAGTAGTGCGCGGGCATCGATGTCCCCACGCAGGAAGGCGGCGCCGAAAGTGACTGTAACCACCATCACCGAATCCACCATTTGGCTCATGAGGGTACTGAAATTGTTGCGCACCCACAGGTGCTTGCCGCGCGTCACGCGCTTCCAGAAGTGAAACAGCTGTACGTCGCAGTATTGCGCCGCGATGTAGGCCAGCATGGAGGCAAACACGGCGCCGGATGTGGTCGCGTAGATGAGTTGGTACAGGCCTATACTGTTCTCCACAACATCACCATTGGGCAGCGCGACGGGCGCCGCCAGCTGAATGATCTGCCAGGGGGGCATGGCGCCGTCCGGTACCGAGGGCATGCTGTTGCCGAGGAAAAGCACGAAAAGGATCAGGAAGTTCAGTCCCAGACCGACCGTCACCAGAAAATTGGCCCGTGCCTTACCGTAGAGTTCACAGACCAGGTCCGTGCACAGGAAAGTGAGCGGGTAGGGCAGTACCCCCACGGCCAGCGCCATCGGTCCCAGCTGCACAAAACGTGTGATTCCGATGACGTTCAACAGGGTCATTGCGCACAGGAAGGTGCCGGCGAGTACTAGGAATACCCGTTCGCGACGCTCCGTCAGCTCGTGGAGACCCATCTCAGTTTTCCCGCTGGCCCAGATTGGCGTGCAGGACCGCGCCATTCATGACCGGATTGCGGTGCGCCCAGAGCAGTACACCCGCTATTTCCTCGGGTTCGATAAGCCGTCCGAAGCTATTCATAGCGCCAATTTGTTGCAATAGGGCGTCGTCGTTACCCAGGTGGTTACGGAGCATTTCCGTGTCTGTAAAACCGGGGCAGACCATAGCCGTGTGGATACCGCTACCCATCAGGTCCTGGCAGGTTGAACGCATCATGCCCAGTTGCGCATGCTTTGAAACAACATAGCTGAAGGTCCCCGGTACCGCCTTCTCAGCCAGCGTGGAGCCCACATAGAGCACACTGCTGCCCGGACCCATGCCCGGCAGCAGGGCGCGGGTCAGCCGGTTAACCGCCAACACATTGGTTTCCAGAACCGCGCGTAGGCTATCATCGCTGCAGTTGTCGGCGCTGTCTTTGCGCATTTGGCTGGCATTGTGGATCAGCGCGATTTCTGAAAGGCCGCTAATTCGGCTCAGCAGTGCGTCGATAGCGTCGGTGATGCTGTCCGGGTCGGACAGGTCACAGAGAAGATTGTGCACATCCGGTAGCGGGCACAGGCGCCGCGACAGATTGACTACCTCGTACCCGCCGTCCTGAAAGGCGCGGGCGGTGGCTTCACCTATGCCTACGCTGGCTCCGGTGATGATGGCAATGGTCATGTTCTCTCCTGGATTTTCGCCCCTGTGGCCGTGGGCTGTAAGGTTCTCAAGAACATCTTGGGGGGGCAACTCGGGGACCCGCTTTGTTGCCCGAATCCGTGCCTGAACTTAAGTCGATGATGCAAAATAAAATATGCACGCATCCTACCAGCCTGCTCGGAAAATCCCAGTGCAATCGCTGTTGAATGTTCCCGCGGGCAGGGCCGCGGGGGGCGGCGGCCGGAGGCCGATGCCGAGCGGTGAATCGGGTAGTGCACCTTTACCGTATTATTGTGTGTTATTTAGCTAGGAGCAGATCGGATGGAACGGCTCGCCACACTGTACATCGATAAGGAGAGCCACAAGTTCTCCGCCGCCCATTTCACGATATTTTCGGCCACCGAACGCGAGCGGCTACACGGTCACAATTACTCGGTTTCGGCGATGATCGCCGCACCCATGGGCAATAACGGTTTCGCCGCCGACTACAACGTGTACAAACGGCGCATCAAGGCGCTCTGCGAAGAGCTGGACGAGTATCTGCTCCTCGCACAGCACTCCCCGTACCAGCAGATTGAGGTGGATCATGACAGCTTTCTGGTCAGCTTCAATGGAGAGCGCATGCGCTTTCTGCGCAGCGACACGCTGATTCTGCCTATTGTTAATGCGACCGTTGAAGAGTTCGCGCACTATCTGCTCCGTAGACTGCTGGAGGCCTCCGTAGGCGAGGCCCTGGTGGAGGTGCAGCTGTGCGTGGCCTCTGGACCCGGGCAGAAAGGCTGTGCGCAGTGGCGCGCCATTGATGAGGGGTTGGCCTGAAGGGTGCCCGCTGGCGGAACAATAGCTGACAGCGCGGCGGTGCGGAGAAACCACTGCACGGCGGGCTCCCGCGCGGGTCGGCGAAGGGTATACTCGGCCTTTTTTGGGTGCCTGTGCGGTACCCCGCCAATCAGGGAACCAAAGCCATGCTTCTCAGCCGCTATGCGCGCTCTGCGTCACAGAGCCTCAGTACGGGCAGCCTCGCCTCTGGGACGTCCGCTTTTACTGTCGCTGCCTGGATCACGATGCAGTTATTTCTCGTTCTCGCTCCCACTCATCGCGCCGTGGCTGCAGTCGACGACGCCCAGGCCGGAGCGCTGCTGCAACTGGAAGATGTCTTTGCACTGAGTTATGCGACCGCGCCTATCGTCAGCCCCGGGGGCGAGCAGGTTTTTTACCTTCGCAACAGCATGGACATTCTCAAGGACCAGCGTCGCAGCAACCTCTGGGTCGTAGACGCCGATGGCAGCCGCAATCGCCCGCTCACGACCGGACCTCGCAACGTTTCGGCCCCGGCGCTCTCGCCGACCGGGGATCGTATGGCTTACGTGGATCGAGACGATAGCGCCGCGCAGATTTTTGTACGCTGGCTGGATGGTGGCGAGCTTGCGCAACTGACCCGCGGTGCAGAGACACCCAAGAATCTGAGCTGGTCTCCGGATGGCAAGCAGATCGCTTTTTCCATGCGTGTGCCCGTAGAGGCGCCTGTTATGGGCAAGCTTCCCAAAGCTCCCCGGGGCGCCGAGTGGGCGCCGCCGCCGATCGTGGTGGACCGCGTGGTCTATCGCAACGATGGCGGCGGTCTCCGTCCGAACGCCTTTTACCAGGTGTTTGTGTTGCCCGCTGACGGTGGCGCAGTCCGACAGTTGACGGATGGCCCCTACGACCACGTCTCTGCGATTGAGTGGGCGTCGGACAGCAGCGCCTTGTTCTTCTCTGCTAATCGTGGCGATGATCGAGCTCTAAATGTCGCCAACAGCGATATTTTCCGACTGCAGCTGAGCAGCGGCGAAATCCGCGCCGTGACCACCCGGCAAGGTCCCGATGGAGACAGTGCCTTGTCGCCAGACGGCAAGCGCATCGCCTTCACCGGCTGGGATGATCAAGGCCTGCCGTACCACGTGCAACGCCTCTACCTTATGGAGGCCACGGGTGGTGAGCCGCGCGAACTTCTGTCGGAGCTCGATCGCAGCGTCGAGAACCCGCAGTGGTCGGCTGACGGCAAGCGGATTTTCTTCCAGTTTGATGACCGTGGCGACACAGTCCTGGCGGTAACGGACCTCCGCGGAGTCATGACACGACTGGCCAGCAGCCTGGCCGGTACGACCATCGGCAGGCCCTACTCGGGCGCCGCTTTTGACGTCGGCGGCAATGATCGCTATGCATTTACCCTGGGTAGCTACGCGCGGCCGGCGGACATTGCCCTGGCCCGCGGTGGCGATGAGCCCAGGCAGCTCACTTATCTCAACGAGAATATGCTCGGTCAGCGCGAACTCGCCGCGGTTGAAGAAATGTGGGTTGATTCTTCAGCCGATGGGCAGCCGGTACAGGCGTGGGTAGCGCTGCCCCCGGGCTTTGATCCGGCCCTGAAATATCCGCTGGTACTGGAAATCCACGGTGGCCCGCACACTAATTATGGATCGCGTTTTTCCACTGAGGTGCAGCTGTACGCGGCAGCCGGGTATGTGGTCCTATACGTAAATCCTCGCGGCAGTACCAGCTACGGAGAGGATTTTGCCAATCTCATCGCCAATAACTATCCCGGGGAAGATTACGATGACCTCATGTCCGCGGTAGATGCGCTGATTGCCAGGGGAGCGGTCGATCCAGATCAGCTGTACGTGACCGGCGGTAGCGGTGGCGGCGTACTCACGGCGTGGATCGTCGGCAAGACGGATCGTTTCCGCGCGGCGGTGGTCGCCAAGCCGGTTATCAACTGGATCAGCTTTACACTCACGGCGGATAACTCACCCTACTTTTCCCGCTACTGGTTTCCGGGAATGCCCTGGGAGGAGCCCGAGCATTACTGGGCGCGCTCACCCTTGTCACTGGTCGGCCAGGTGTCTACACCGACCATGCTGCTCACTGGCGAAGCAGATCTGCGGACCCCCGTTGGGGAGGCGGAACAGTACTACCAGGCGCTCAAACTGCGTGGGGTAGACACTGCCATGGTACGGATGCCCGGTGCCTCACATAGCATCGCCAAAAGACCGAGCCAGCTGATGGCCAAGGTGGCTGCAATCCTGGCCTGGTTTGAGCGCTATGCGCCAGACGACACGCAGCCCGTTGTGGAGGGATAAGAGATGGTCAAGTCGGTTCGGGTAAATCGCACC
This sequence comes from Halieaceae bacterium, assembly GCA_047635315.1. Taxonomy (GTDB): domain Bacteria; phylum Pseudomonadota; class Gammaproteobacteria; order Pseudomonadales; family Halieaceae; genus Congregibacter. The sequence goes on from JBLIIW010000011.1 coordinate 16,656, forward strand.
GGTGGTGCGGAGGTGATGGAGATTGTCGAGCAGACACTGCCTGAACCTGGGCCGGGTTTTGCGCGGGTAGGGAACCGCGCCATTGGCCTGAACTACATAGATACCTATCACCGCAGCGGGCTCTACCCTCTGCCCTTGCCAACCGGGATCGGGCTCGAGGGAGCCGGCGTGGTTGAGGCGGTGGGCGAGGGTGTCGATCTGTCTCCCGGCGCACGGGTTGCCTACTGCGCAGCGGGTATCGGCGCCTATAGTGAGTCGCTGCTACTGCCCGCATCGCGCCTCGTACCCTTGCCCGATGGCATTGATTTCGATACGGCGGCAGCAGTGTTGCTCAAGGGTGCCACGGTTGAATATCTTGTGCGGCGCACTTATGCGCTACAGGAGGGCGACAAGACCCTTTTCCACGCCGCCGCTGGCGGAGTCGGGCTGCTATTCGGGCAGTGGGCGTCAGCCCTTGGGGTGCAGGTGATCGGCACGGCCAGTAGCGCTGCCAAATGCGAGCTTGCCTTGCAGAACGGCTATGCGCGGTGCCTGCTTAGTGGGCGCGATGACCTGGTGGAGTCGGTGCGTGAGTTTAGCGCCGGGTCGATGCTGCCGGTCGTATACGACGGGGTCGGAGCAGCTACCTTTATCGAGTCCCTCGATTGCCTTGCGCCGCGCGGACTGATGGTCAGCTTCGGTAATGCCTCCGGGAATCCGGTACCCATGGACCTGCAGATGCTGGCGCAGCGCGGTTCACTTTACATAACGCGGCCGACGCTTATGAGCTATGTGGCCAGCGATAAGGATATGCAGGCGTCCGCATCCGCGGTTTTTGCGCGGGTTCTCGACGGGACACTACGGGTACAGATTGCTCAGCGCTATCCTCTGGGGGAGGCGCAGCGTGCACATACAGAGCTCGAGGCCAGACGCACCGTTGGCTCGTCTTTGCTCATTCCCTGAGCGGGAACCTTATTCCGCCCCTGCAGTAGGGGCGCTGAGCTGAGCTGCAGTGGTACCGACTGGAGCGGGTAGGGCGGTTGCCGCAATCAGGGTCTCCGCTGTCTGCGGCCCTATCAGTATGCGAACAAGCGCCCCCTGCGGGCTCACTATCAGCGTGGTAGGCAATACTTGCGGGCGCGCAATAGCAAAGCGCGCAGCGGGGTCTTGCATAAGCGTGGGGAAGTCCACGCTCAGCGCGCTGAGCTGCTGCTGCAATTCTTCGCCCACAGCGCCGTCATAGTTGACACCCAGCACTGCGTAACCCTCCCTTGAGGACAACTCATTGAGTTCCGGAATTTCCCGGATACAGGGCTTGCACCACTGCGCCCAGTAATTGATGAACAACCAGTCGCCCAGGTGCTCCGCGATCGGGTCCGCAGCCGCCGCACGCGGCTCATCGGTTGCGGCGCGCGTGCCCTCGGTTCCCACACGCGTCTCCCCACAACCGGACAACAAAACCGCTAGTAACAGCAGCGCAGGGATAAGGGCGACACGGAAATGGACGCGCCGCAATCCGCGCTGCAATTGTCCGGATGGGCTGCTCCTGGTGCGAGCTAAGGGGTTCATGAACCAAACAGTTCGGCCAGGCTTATATTCATCTGTTCGCGGTTGTCGCTGCGACGCGCTGCAAGCATATTGACGGTCCTTTGCTCCCATTCGGGCATATGGCTGGTGTTCGTTTCCGGCAGTTCGCTATCCCCCGCGAGCCACTCCCTGAGTTGCCAAAGGGGCAGTGCGTGCAGATCGCGGGCGAGCAGGTACTTCCCGCCGCTGTCCTCGATGATGACCCGCTTGGCCAGCAGGCAATCCCTGAGTAGCTGCCAGCTCTCGGCGTCCACGCTGTGCGTTGGTCCCTGTAGCAGGTCCCGTTCGCGCAGGCTGCGGCCCTCATTCTGGCTGCCCCAGAGTGTCTGCAGCACCTCAAGACCTTTTAGCATTAGAGGGCGCCGCGCCTGCGCTTCACTCTGATAGGCGGATAAGCTGTGCACCACGATTGCCGAGATAAGTACGATGTTCCAGGAAATATAGATCCAAAGCAGAAACAGCGGCACGGCCGCAAAGGCGCCGTAGATAAAGGTGATGCTGGAGCCGGCCACCAGTTTGGTGAACAGAGCCCGGGCAATGTTGAAGCTGACGGCGGCGAGAACGCCGCCCACCAGCGCATGGGGCAGGGGAACGGGGCAGTTGGGCACGGCCGCGTACACCAGCGTGAAACCCAGGATTTGCAGAAGAAAAGGAAGCAGGCGCAGCAGCAGTGCAACAACACCAATGATGTCCCAGTCGGCCAACTGGTGCGCAAAGGAGGCCAGATACGTACTCACCCCCAGCCCGAGGCCGATAGTGATCGGCGCCAGTGAGAGCACCGCCCAGTAGAGCAGGAAGCTGGATACAGCACTGCGGTTGCCGCGCGTACGCCAGATCTTGTTGAAGGCCCGCTCCACACTGCGCAGCATCAGCACGGCGGTCGCTACCAGCACGGCTATGCCAAAGCCGGTCAGGTTCTTCGCCTGACGTGAGAAATCCTCAAGATATTCCGCCAGACCTTCGGAAGTTTCCGGTATCAGGTTCTCAAAAATGATGTTCTGGATATCGCTCTCGAGGCCCTGGAAGGCGGGCACGGCAGACGCCATGGTGTAAAGCACCGTCAGCAGGGGAACCAGCGCGAACAGCGACATGTAGGTGAGGGCGGCGGCGTTATCCTGGCAGCGATCAAGCTGAAAACGCTGCGCCAGATAAAGGGCACGATGCCGTAGCTTTGCGAAATTGGACTGCCACTGATTCATTGCTGCAGTATCGCAGAAAGTTGACTCCTGCCAACCGCCGGGTTGATTGGCGCCAGGTGCTCCCTCGAATGCCCACAGGTTTGTGCCCGTCTCTTTGCTATACTTGGCACCCACGCTGTTTTCTCCTCAACCCTGCTGCATCTCCGGCAGTAGTCGGGCTGCCTTGTCCCTATGCATACAGAACCGTTTGTCCTTATTCTCTATTACAGTCGCAGCGGAGCGACCGAGGCCATGGCGCGTATGGTGGCCCGCGGTGTCACTTCGCAAGGGGGCTTTGAGGCCCGGCTGCGTACCGTCCCCCCGGTTTCTGCCGACACGCACAAGCTCGTTGATGAGATACCGGAGGAGGGCCCGCCCTATTGCAGTATCGACGACCTGCGCGATTGCGCGGGTTTGCTGCTCGGCTCGCCAACCCGCTTTGGGAATATGGCAGCGCCCCTCAAGTACTTTATCGACCAGACCTCCGAGCTGTGGTTGAGCGGCGCAATGATTGACAAGCCCGCGGCGGTGTTCACCTCCACCGCGAGTTTGCACGGGGGCCAGGAGAGCACGCTGCTGTCCATGCAGCTGCCCCTTTTGCACCATGGGATGCTGGTAGTAGGGCTGCCCTACAGTGAGGCGGGAATGATGAGCACTGAATCGGGCGGCACACCCTATGGTGCATCGCACTGGGCGGGTGCTGACGGCGGAAGGTCCCTTGATACCACCGAGGCGCATCTTTGCCGGGCGCTGGGGAGTCGTGTCACGCGCCTCTGCGGGAGCTTGGGCTCATGAGTGCTGCAAGGCGAGGGAGTAGCAGCAAGCTGCTCTGGGTGCTGTTGTGGTGCACGCTTACGACGCTGTTGAGCACCCAGATTATGGACTCTGTGCAGCGCGCTGCGCCGGCGGTGGTATGGGTGCTTAAACTGGCGCCGCTGGTCATACTGCTCCCCGGCGTCTGGCGCGATCGACTGCGCTCAGTGATCTGGTTGTCCTTTGTGAGTCTTATGTACTTTGTTCTCGCCGTGGAACGACTGTTTGCGGAGCCGGACAGTCTGCGTGCGCAGTTGGAGCTGATGGCCGTGATCCTGCTGTTTTTGAGTAGCATGTTTTATCTGCGTCTGCGCGGCCCGGAACAGCGCGCTGAGTCTGGAGTGGTGGCAGAAGTGGGAGAAGATCGATGATAGGACGTTTCTTCAAAGGCCTGTGGCGCGGGATCACAACGCTGCGCCGGGCGCTGGCTAATCTGTTGTTCATTGCGCTGTTGGTGCTGGTCTATCTGGTGTTCAGCGACCAGCCCGCACCGCTGCCCGAGCGCGCGGCGCTAGTGCTCAACCCTACCGGGCGCGTGGTGGACGAGCGTACCCATGTGCAGCTGCCACAGCTGCTGGGCGCGGATGCGGCCAGCGGCGAGGTCCTGCTTCAGGACCTGATAGATAGCGTCGAATTCGCGCGCGAGGATGAGCGCATTGTTGCGCTGGTGCTGGACCTGGATGGCCTACTCTCCATTGGCCTGAGCAAGACTTCGGAGCTCGGCGCTGCCATAGCCCGATTTCGCGATAGCGCCAAGCCTGTTGTGGCGCTGGGCAGCTACTACTCCCAGGATCAATACCGGCTGGCTGTGGAAGCCGATACGGTGCTGATGCACCCTTTCGGGGTGGTCGCCCTGGAAGGATTCAGCATCTACCAGAATTATTTTGCCGATGCCCTCGAGAAGCTGTCGGTGTCGATGCACGTGTTTCGTGCGGGGGACTTCAAATCCATAGCTGAGCCCTATATGCGCACGGATATGTCTCCTGGGGAACGCCGGGTGACTCAGAACTGGCTGGATGATCTGTGGCGCGGCTATGGTCGAACCGTTGAAGCCCGTCGGGGCCTCGAGTCCGGGGCTCTCACTGCCTTGATAGACGGATACCCGCAACGATTGCGCGAGCAATCGGGCAGTGCTTCGCGGCTCGCGCTGCAAGCCGGCCTCGTTGACGAGCTTCTGGATCGAGATCAGCAGAACGAGTTTCTCAGCGAGTTGGTGGGCGCGCGCGATGAGGATGAGCGCTACAGCGCTATCGTCTTCGAGGAGTATTTGTCGCGGGTACGACCCAGACGTATCGACGCGGGCAGCGCCGCAGTAGCCATTGTTACTGCGCAGGGCAGCATTCTTCCCGGTGAGCAGCCTCCGGGCACCATTGGTGCCGATACTCTGACGAGGCTTTTGCGCGAGACGGCGCAGCGCAGCGAGACCCGCGCCATCGTTCTGCGTATCAACTCCGGTGGCGGCAGCGTGTTTGCCTCGGAGATTATCCGCGAAGAGCTGGCTCGAATCCGCCGCGAGGGTACCCCCATCGTGGCCAGTTTTGGCGCAGTAGCGGCGTCTGGCGGTTATTACATAGCCATGGCGACCGATCGGATTGTCGCTACGGAGTCGACGATCACCGGCAGCATTGGCGTCTTTGCCGCATTTCCAACGGTGGAACGGCTGCTTGCCAGGGGAGGGGTCTACACGGATGGTGTTGGTACTACCTCCCTTGCCGGGGGGCTGCGACCCGATCGGGCGCTAGCACCGGCCATCGCCGATGCCTTACAGCAGTCCGTCGATTCGATTTACGAGCAGTTTGTGGATCTTGTTGCGGACGGCCGCGGGCTGGATCGCGCTGCCGTAGACGCGGTGGCGGAGGGTCGGGTGCTCAGCGCCACAGCCGCTCACAAAGCAGGTTTGCTCGATAGCATCGGTGGTTTGGATGCAGCGGTCGATGTCGCCGCCGAACTCGCCGGGCTGGAAGAGGGGGCTTACAGCGTAATTTCTATCGACACGCCGGTCTCGCCGCAGCAGTTGCTGCTGCAACAACTCGGCGAGATTCTGGGTGCCGGTCGTCCCTCGGTACTGGGCCAGCTGCTGCCCGGCGGCGCTGTTCTGCAGGGTTGGTTACAGCCCCTGAGAGAGAACGCAGAGCTACTGGAAACCCTGGAGGATCCCCAGCACCTCTACATGCACTGCCTCGTCTGCGGGAGCTGACCCGGGTACAGGGGAGCCGCGCTTAGGCGGCGGCCTCATCGTTTGCCGCAGTCGGGTCTTGCTCGCGCTGCATATGCAGCTCCATCTGTGGGAACGGTATGCTGATATTGGCATCATCAAACCGCAGTTTGACCGCCTCCGTCGTGTCCCAGAGAACATTCCAGTAGTCGCTGGAGTTGACCCAGGGACGCACCAGGAAGTTGACGCTGGAATCGGCGAGGGCGCCGACGGTAATAACCGGCGCTGGTTCCGCCAGCACGCGGCTATCGGCGGCGACAATTTCTTCAAGGATACGTTTGGCTTCGCGCAGATCGTCGCCGTAGGAAACCCCGAAAACCATATCGACCCGACGGGTTGGTCGCGCCGAGAAATTGGTGATAGTGCCGCCGATGATGGCACCGTTAGGTACGATAATTTCCTTGTTATCCGGCGTGGTCATCACTGTAGTGAAAATAGTGATGCTTTCCACTGTGCCCATGGCTCCCCCGGCTTCCACGAAATCTCCCTTGTTGAAGGGCTTGAAGACAATGAGCATCACGCCGGCGGCAAAGTTGGCCAGAGAACTCTGTAGCGCGAGACCGACGGCCAGGCCGGCGGCGCCGAGCAACGCGATCAGCGAGGTAGTGTCTACGCCGAGTTGGCTGAGGGCAGCAATGACCACAAAGAGCAATCCCAGCCAGCGCAGAATTGAGCACACAAAGTTGGCCAGGGTTTCGTCCATTTGCCGCGCGAGCATGAGGCGGCTGGTTACCGCGACGATGCGGCCTATGACCATGCGACCGATGTAGAAGATCAGGATCGCCATCAGCAGATCGATGGAGTAACCAAGAGTGAGTTCTATCCACTTCTCTGGATCACCGATGTTGAGGCTGGCGAGGCTGGGTAGTTCAGACATGTCTGGTTTCCTGTTTAGCTAGATTGTTTGAGGGGACTGTAAAACTCACCGGATATCCCTAAGGGGCTTCGTCTATCGCTGTCGCGATAAACTCTGAAAACTCCCACAGGAGCTCACTCATGGTTGCGGCAACTGCTGAACCGCTGTTGATATCAATACCTTTACGGCCTTCGAAAGTGAGCACTTGTGTAGCGCGCTCTGCGGCCTTGGGGAATTCCAGTTTTACCCTGGCCTCCAGTATGACTTCTTCGCCGAGTGCCTCGAAATGTTGAACATCAATATGTAGCTTGCTGTCTGCAGCGCTGCCGCGGAGTTGCGGGTAACTGGTGATCTCGCGTGTGTCCAACGCAGCAGATAAGCGCCGGGCCAGCACACGCTGTATACCCAGATCCAGCGGCTCCGCCCAGCGCAGAGAGCTGTGGTAGTGGAGCTCATAGGCATCGCTGCGCAGGAGGAACGCATCGCGCAGGAGAAAGTCGGGGATGCCAATACGGTCAATCACAATGACCGGTTTAATCCCGGTGCCGGGAGCGGCATCGCCGGCGCTGAGTTGCAGGTGCGTTATTGCCAGTGTGCGTCCCGCGCAGCCAGCCAGCGATAGTGTCAGGCCCAGTAGCATGGCGAGGAGGATCCGCGGGGAGTTTGACCCCAGCCGGTGCGCTCGGCGCGCCGCAGTCGACCCTGTTTCACGAGACGCTACTGCCACCGATTTCATATTCATCCTCATCACTCTTCCGCCTTACGGCCGCGCAGCAGCGCTTCCGGGTGTTCTTCCAGACTTCTGGCCAGAGAACGTAGGGCGCGGGCTGCAAGGGATAGCTCCTGTACGGTCGCGCTGAGCTGCTGTCGCGGGGCGGAATCCGGTGCCGCAGCCCGATCCAGGCGCAGGAGGACGCTGTCCGCATCCGCAAGCACCGAGTCCAGCTGTTGCAGGGATGATGTAACCGCCGCGCCTATTCCTGGCAGCTGGGTATTGAGCACGGCCAGGGCCGCATCGCCCTGATCGAGGAGTGCTGCCAGGCGCGGTGAGCTTTGCTCGAGGGTCATTTCCAGCTGTTCGCTGGCGCTCTCGAGGGCGACCAGCGTTTGGCGCAATGTGCCGGGAAGCGCCTGCATATCGTCGCTGTTGAGCAGCGTATCGAGGCCGCCCGCGATGCGATGGATGTCCGCGGCGATGGCCGCGTAATCGATTGACTCCAGCGCACTGCGCAGCTGTTCCAGTTCCGTGGGGACGGTGGGTATCTGCGGGTACGGGGAGTCCAGAGGCGCCAGACGGGCTTCCTTGTCCGTATTAAAGTCCAGCTGCACATAGAGAAGCCCCGTGAGCAGGCTCTGGGTATTGAGCTGCGCATGCAGGCCGCGTTTTACCAGCTCTTGGGCGATGGAATCGGAGACAGGGCCCACCAGCTGCATGTTGCGAGGCTCAATGGCAGCCACCACGGCCATAGTGATTTCACCCTTGTCGGTGTCGACGATCAGTTCTATTTCCGTGACCTGACCGACGGTAACCCCGCGCAGCGCCACGGGTGCTCCGACCGTCAAGCCCCGGATGGAGCCGTCAAAGACCATCACGACCTCGGCTCTGTCGCGCGCGATTCCGCTGCCAGCGACAAACAGAGCTCCCGCGACGGCGATAACGATCGCGCCAACGACGAAAGCGCCCACCAGTACGCTGCTGGAGCGCTCACTCATTGGCGCATGCTACCGCGTGGGGTACTGCAAAGAGGTAGTGCCCGTCCCGCTGAAATTCAGATGTCTTCGCTATCATCGAGTTGACTGCCCCGGTGTAAAAATTGGCGTACTACCGCGTGCTCGCTGTTATCCCGCAACCATCCCGGATCCCCGGCGTCGATCATGCGTCGACTGCCCGCGTCGAGATAGATGGCGTTGTTGGCAATGCTGAAAATGCTCGGAAGTTCGTGTGTCACCATGACCACCGTTACACCAGTGGATTCCTTGAGTTGCAGAATAAGGTCGTCCAGTAGCCGAGAGCTAATTGGGTCTAAGCCCGCCGATGGCTCATCGAAGAACAGAATATCAGGGTCCATGGCAATTGCACGCGCCAGTGCCGCGCGCTTGCGCATACCGCCAGAAATCTCTGCGGGGAGATAGTCTTGATAGCCGTCCAGACCCACCAGGGCGAGCTTGAGCGCAATGACATCGCTGATTTCTCCGGGCGAGAAGTCGCTGTACTGTTCCAGGGGCAGGGCCACGTTCTCTGCCAGCGTCATGGCGCTGATCAGGCCGCCGGACTGGTAGGTGATTCCCCAGCGCCGCCGCAGCTGCTGGCGCTGGCTGTGCGTCGCCGCAGTGAAATTCATGTCGCCGTAAAAAATCTCACCGCTGGCAGGTTCCAGCAGGCCCAACATGTGTTTCAGCAATGAACTTTTGCCGCAGCCTGAGCCGCCCATGATGACGAATATGTCGCCGCGGCGCACATCGAAACTGACTTCCTGCTGGATTACGCGCGGGCCATAAGCCATGGTCAGGTCGCGGACGGAAATAACGGCTTCCTGCATGTTTATCTCAATAGCCCAGCTGCTGGCAGAGGATGTTGATGGCCGCATCCGCAATGATGAGGTATACCACCGCTGTAACCACCGCATCGGTGGTGGCCTTGCCCACGGCGGCGGAGTTACGGCCGGCGTTCATGCCTGCGCGGCAGCCGGCCACGGCGATAAGCAGTGCGAATACCAGAGCCTTGATGAGACCGACGAAGAAATGCTCGTAGGAAATGGCCGATTGCAGTTGACTCACGTACTGGAGAGGCGTGACGCCCATACTCCCGGATACGATGGCGCCGCCGACGATGCCGAGCGCGTTTGAGAAAATGACCAGCAGAGGCATCATCAGGAACAGGGCGATAATGCGCGGCGCGACCAGAAACTCCATAGGGTCGATTCCCAATGTACTGATAGCATCAATCTCTTCATTGGTTTGCATGGAACTCAGCTGCGCCGCGTAGGCGGCGCCCGTGCGCCCGGCCATAACCACCGCCGTCATCAGCGCGCCCATCTCGCGCAGCATGCCAATGGCGACAAGGTCGGCCACGTAAATGGCGGCACCGAATTGCTGTAGCTGCGCAGCCCCCAAATACGCGAGGATCATGCCGACCAGCATGCTGGTTAGCGCTACGATGCCCAGCGCATCCGGGCCGGCCTGAAAGCAGCTATCCATAAGCTCTCGGCGGCGCATGGCGCCGCGGCCGATCAGCGTGCGCCCAATGGCGCGCAGTGCCGCGCCCAGAAAGGCCAGAGAATCGAGAAAACCATCGCCCACGCCGGCGAGTTGAATTCGCAGCTCTCGCAGGGACAGAAGCGAGTGTGTCGATGCGGCCGGGGGCACATGCTGCGGAACCGCTGTGGCCAGTGACAGCAATTGCGCTAGCGACGCTGGACCGCCCAACAGTTCGAGTCTGGTGTTCGTTTCGGCTGTCTGTCGATCGATGCGCAGAAGCAGTGCAGTCAGGCGACTGTCCCACTGTGCAAGGGCTGTCGCATCAACGGTGAGCACGGCCCGGTCAGCTGAGGCGAGCTCTCCCAGCGTTGCCGACAGGTCCGGCGCCTCACGGGTGCTCCAGTCCCCGCTTAGCACGAGGCGAACAGCTCCGTCCGGGGCAATCTCAAGGCGTACGCGATCGTCGCTCACAGGCGCTTCAATGCGCCGTTACAGTGTTGGCCGTGTCCCGAAGCGGGATCACTCGAAGGGCAGGGGGGGGCGGGCTGCATCGATAATGTCGTAGGCGTTACTATAGATTGACTGTACGGTTTGGAGGTTCATGGCCTCCCGGCGCCTGGAAATCATTGTCACGGGAAAGAGGTAGTTATCGCTGTCCCGGTAGCGCAACGCTCGGCTGCGTCCGACCTTGTCCTCGTAAATCACCCAGTGCATGTCCAGTGATTCGGCCAGCACATCGCCCAGCAGTACACCCATGGCCTGTAGTTCAGACCTCTGGTCTTCACGCACATGGCGATCTACCAACAGTCGTTGTAACAGCTCGAGTTCCTCTAGGTTCTGGCAGCAGCCGCGCCCGTAGAAACGCCGTGTGAGCTCGTTTATCCGCTCACGCTGCCGGGTCATATACTGCTTATCGAGTTCCTGTAGCTCCGTTACCCGGAGCTCGAAATCCTGGCCCTGGGCGGCCAGTGCGGCGCATAGCAGGAGCCCTCCCAATAGCAGCTGGGCAAGCCTCGCCAGGGAAGTGGTCGCCATGCGGCGCTGCGCTATGGATGCGGCAGGGAAGGAAAAGACCTGATTAGGCGTAGTCAAGGGCGTGTTAAGTCCGGTATTTACTTGTGTTCGGCATATTGTCATGGATAATTGCCGGGCTTCAATGCCACCCACCCAATAAATCCGCCGCGGTTCCCAGAAAACTATGATAAAAGGTAGCATCGTCGCCCTTGTTACTCCCATGCACGCCGATGGCAGTCTCGACTGGGGGAGTCTCGATAACCTCCTCGACTGGCATCTGGCCGCGGGCACTGCCGCGATTGTCGCCGTGGGCACCACCGGTGAAAGTGCGACCCTCGATGTGGGCGAACACCTCAAGTTAATCGCCCACTGCGTAAGGCGTCTGGACGGTCGACTGCCACTTATCGCGGGCACCGGCGCCAACGCCACCCGCGAAGCCATTGAGCTGACGCGCGGTGCGGCGGGCTGTGGTGCGGATGCCTGCCTGCTGGTGACGCCTTACTACAACCGTCCATCACAGCGGGGTCTCATTGAGCATTACACAGCAATCGCTACAGCGGTGGCGGTGCCACTGATCCTCTATAACGTGCCATCGCGTACGGCGGTCGACCTCGGTAATGACACGGCACTGCATCTGGCGACTCTTGAGAACATCGTTGGTATCAAGGACGCGACCGGCGATCTTGAACGGGGTCGGCAGCTTTTGGAAGGTGCGCCGCAAGGCTTTGCCGTTTACTCCGGTGATGACGGGACCGCCGCAGAACTGATGCTGATGGGCGCGGCTGGAAATATTTCTGTGACGGCAAATGTTGTACCAGAACGTGTGGCCGCCCTGTGCGCTGCTGCGCTGGCGGGCGATTCGCAGACCGCCCATGACATAGACGCATCCCTTTCTGAGTTGAACAGGGCGCTGTTCGTGGAGGCCAATCCCATGCCTGTGAAATACGCACTGGCGCGTATGGGCCGAATGCAGTCGGGTATCCGCTTACCGCTGACGCTCCCCGAGGGCAGCGCGGCAGCCCAGATCGATGCGGCCATTGCAGGGATTATGGTCCAATGAGAACAAAATCCCAGAGGCTCAGCGCCCGATTGTTGCTGTTACAGCTGTTGTTATTGCCCGGTCTCAGTGGCTGTGGTTATCTTTTCGGAGACAATGGCTATTTTCGCGATAGCTCCCTGGATTACAAGGAGGCGTCCGAGCAGGATCTGATAGAGCTTCCGCCGGGTCGGCGCAGTGACAGTATCGATGAGATCTATGCAATTCCGGCGGTTGGCAGTGAGCTGGCTGCCGTAGACCGCGGTGGTGTTCCACGGCCGGCGCCACTGGTTGCGGCCAATGCTGACCAATTGGTGCGGATTCAGCGACTCGGCGATGATAGCTGGGCCCTGGTCGCCATTGCACCGGGGCAGCTGTGGCCGCAGCTGCGCAGCTTTCTCTCGGCGGCAAATGTGAGCATCCAGCGTATGGACGCGCGCTCGGGCATTATCGAGTCTGATTATGTTGAGCTACAGGAGCAGGAGCAGCGCTCGCGATTCCGCTTCCGTGTGGAGCGAGGGGTTCAGCGCGGTAACAGTGAACTCCATGTGCTGCAAATGTATGAGTCGAGCGGTGACAGCTGGAGCGCCCAGTCCGACGATCTTGAACTCGAATCCGATATGTTACGTGGCATCTCTCAGTTCATTGCCAACAGCGCTGATACGGCACCGGTCTCCATGATGGCTGAACAGTCGATCAGCGCCACTGGCAAGGTCTCCCTGCAGGAGAGCGACAGCGGCAGCTATATTCGCCTGGAGCTCCCCTTTGACCGCGCCTGGGCTTCACTGGCCCGTGCGCTGGATCTCTCGGGCTTCACGATCAATGACCGCAATCGCAGCGAGGGGCTCTACTATCTGGAGTTCGTGGGCGAGGAGACTGAGGAGAAGTCTGGCTGGTTTGGGTGGATGAGCGGGGGTAAGGATGAGCAACCGGCCGCGGGTGTTCCGTTGTTGCTCAGCATGGTCGCTGAGACTCCGGACGATATGATAATCCGCCTGGCGGTGCAGGACAGCGCCGCGTCGCTGGCGGCTGAAGAGTTGCAGGCCCTGCTGGTGTTGATCAAGGGCAATATCAACTAGTGAAGATTGCTTCCCTGGGCAGCGGAAGCAAGGGCAATGCCACGGTGCTACGGGGCGGTGCTACCACACTGCTCGTGGATTGCGGCTTTTCCCTGCGCGAGATGCGCAAGCGGGCGCCGCGCCTGGATCTCGATCTCGCCTCCATCACTGCCATTCTTGTTACGCATGAGCACGGGGATCATTGCAGTGGCGTCCGGGCGCTCGCTCGCGCCTACGGGCTGCCGGTCTATCTGAGCTACGGTACTGCGGGCAGTGGACGCCTGGGTGACTGCTCGGACATGTGTCGCTTCAACGCCGACGCAGAGTTCTCTATCGGCGACATACAGATTCGCGCTGTCGCCGTGCCCCATGACGCGCGCGAGCCAGTGCAATATTGCTTCGAGCAGGGTGGAACTCGTGTCGGGGTGCTCACCGATCTCGGCTGCATAACGCCCCATGTGCTAAGCGCTTATGCCGCCTGCGATCTGCTCCTGCTCGAGTTCAACCACGACCCGGAAATGCTTGCCCGCGGACCCTATCCCGCGGCGCTAAAGCGCCGGGTGGGCGGAGACTGGGGCCATTTGTCGAACGAGCAGGCGCTGGGTTTCCTGAAAGGTATTGACACGGCGCGACTACAGCAGCTGGTTGTGGCGCATACCAGTGCACAGAATAACAGTCGTGAAAGCGTCGAATCGCTGCTGCACATAGCCTTCCCCGAGCTGCTGTCGGGCCTGTGCTGGGCTGAGCAGGAGGAAGGTTTTAGCTGGCTTAAGGTATCGCCTGGCCCGGGGAGCTGTGCAGCCTCGTCTGCCGTTCAGCTATCGCTTCAGGCTTAGGTCTCAGGGCATACTAGGCTATGAATGAGTTCCCGAGATCGCCGTGAGTAAAGATCCCCACATCGACGGACCTGGCAGTAGGGCGCAGGTGCCCCGTAGCACCTCCGGCGTGCGCCGACCTGGGGATGCTGCTCCTGCCGCCAAGGAGCCCCCGGCAAATGGGCAGGGCAGCAACCGGCAGTCCATTAGTCTGGTGCAGCGCGGCAATCTGCAGAACCTCGAGAAGACCCTGCGCAGGCAATGGCGTCTGGGTCAGAATATTGTGCTGTCCTGGTGCTGGGACGAGCGCGGTCTGCTGGTTATCTTTGTTCCTCATTACTTTCTCGGCAACTACTGTGCGCAGCGTGAGGGAAAGGAAACCAGCGAGAACGAAAATTATATTCGGGCGTTGATTTCCGGGCGTCGTCGCAGTAGTCGTGAGGAGCTGTTTGCCGTGGCCGTGCGGCTCGGCGTGTCACCGACCTTCATCAAGCTGGAACGCCCTCTGGAGGAATCGCCCGAGGTTATCGGCGCCGTAGAGCAGATCATTCGCCGCTACGGTCTCAGCTTTGTTGATCGCCGAGGTGTGCTGCTCTTCGATATTACGGACTTTTCCCTGTTCAGTTCCTTCGAGCAGGCGAGCCAGCTCAATAGTCTCTCCTACTCCATGAACTCAGCCTATAACAAGCTGTCTTCCTGGGGTGTGGAAATCAACTTCGCCAGAACGACCACCGGCGATGGCTATTACGTGTGGAATCGCGACCTCGAGCAGCAGTCTGATCAGGAGCTGTTCCTGTTCCTTCTGCTGGTGCTGGCGGACAACGCCCTGGCCCGCGACGTTTCGCGGGGCAATACGGTGCCTGTTATTCGCGCGGCCTTTCACATCGGTAGCCACTATGAGCTCTATCAGGCGGAGGGAGTAAGTCCCACCGTATTCAGCTATATCGTTGGTGACGTGACGATTGAGCTGGCGCGTATCGTGGAGAAGGCGGCGCCCAGCCAGGTGCTCCTTGGAGACTTCGCGGCGGGGCAGGAATTTGAGTACGACAGCACCGAGTTTATTCACCGTTGCGCCGATGTTTGTGCCCGGCTACAGGGCTTGCCGCTGATGGGCGAACCGCTTCGTGAGCTCAGTTGCTGGCTGACCCGCGACGCCTCCGGCGGTGCAGATGAGGGTTTTCTCGATGTTGCCATCACCGACAAGCACGGCCTGCGGCACCATGCCTTCAATGTGCAGGCCACTTTTCGCTTCGACGGCAGGGAGCTCAATCTGGGCCTCACGCCCGAGGAGTACCGGCAAAGCCGGTCTAGAGCCCGGCCGCCCGGGAGTGGAACATCCGACGCCTGGTGGGTGTAGGGGCTACATCTCCTGCGGATCAACGGCTGGCGGAGGTGGCCGCGGCGACCTTGCAGGTAGAACTACTGAACCCCTGTCCCCAGGCATGTCATCTGGAAGGCGGCTCGCTGCTGCTACAGATTCATGAGGGGATTCCCCAACTGCGCATGACCGGACCGCGGGCACCGGGGCCCGTGGTAGTGGGTTTTGAGGACAATGCGCTGGCGAGCCGCCGGCGTGCGGGACACAACGAGTTGCTCGGTCGCGCAATTGGCTGGCGCCACTCGCGCGCTCCGCGGGTTCTGGATGCTACGGCCGGCTTTGGCCGCGACGCCTTTGTTCTCGCTGATCTGGGCTGCGATCTGCTGCTGTGCGAACGTAATCCGGTAATGGCTTTCCTTCTGGAGGCGGCCTTGTGCCGCTGCCGGGAGAACGGCGGCAGCTGGTTGCGCGAGGTCGCGTCGCGAATGTCCCTGCGCGGCACGGATGCGCGCTCGCTCGCAGACATCGAACTGCGTGACCGGGAGGTGATCTACCTCGATCCGATGTTCAGTGCAGATCGCAAAAGCGCTCCGGGCAAAGAAATGCAGCTGCTGCATTTACTCACGGCAGAGGAGACCTCGCAGCGGGACAGTCCCGGAGAATTGTTGGAATGGGCCCTGGAGCAACCGGTGCAGCGCGTAGTGGTCAAACGTCCGCGGCGCGAATCGCCGCTTGCGGGGGTTAGGCCGGGACACAGCTTGCAGGGCCGTTCCGTGCGTTTTGATGTATACCCGCTGGCGCCGCCAACGGCCGCCGATCAGGACACGAGTCAGGAGTAGAAATCATGAAGATCAGCGGCAGGGCCTTGGTGACCGGGGCATCTTCGGGTATCGGCGAGGAGTTTGTGCGCAGTCTGGCCGGGCACTGCGAGCACATCGTGGTTGTGGCGCGACGTGCGGAGCGCCTTGAGGGGCTGGCAGCGTCTCTGGCGTCGCAGTGCCGGGTGGAAGCCCTGCAGGCGGACCTCGCAAGTACAGAGGGACAGGCTCGGGTTATAGAGCATATTCGGCAGGGACCGGCCCTGGACCTGTTGGTCAACAACGCCGGCTTCTCCACTCTCGGCCCCTTCGCCAGCAGCCTGCTCGACCGGGAATTGGAAATGCTGAGACTGCACCAGGATGCCACCCTGGCCCTGACGCGGGCCGCGCTCCCCGGGATGATCGAAGCGGGGCACGGAGCGATCATCAACGTCGCCTCCGTAGCGGCTTTTTTGCAGGTCCCCGGGGTGGCTGTCTACGGAGCCACGAAAGCGTTCCTGCTCAGTTATAGCCGCTCCCTGCGGGCGGAGCTCGCGGGGAGCGGGGTACTGGTGCAATGTCTCTGCCCGGGCTATACGCGCACAGAGATACACAGTCGCGATAGTTTCGCGGGTTTCGACGTGTCGCGGGTGCCCGGGGATATGTGGATGGAGACAGACGAGGTGGTGGCCCAGAGTCTGCAGGCGCTGGCGGAGGACCGCTGGTTGGTGGTTCCCGGAGAGGCCAACCGCGCGCTGGCGGAAAAGGGGCTGGGCGAGCTTGTGGATGCCTTAGGCAGCGCCAGCGCCTAGGAGGCGTTCGATAATACCCTGATAGATCCGCGCGAGCCGCGGCAGGTCGTCGATGCGCACGTGTTCGTCGGCGCGATGGATACTGGCATTTATGGGTCCGAGTTCCACGAGTTCCGTACCGTAGGGGGCAATAAATCGACCATCTGAGGTGCCCCCACTCGTCGAGAGTAAGGGGTTCTGAGCTGTCTCAGCGGCGACCGCCTCACGGGCGGCGTCGATCAGGGCACCCTCCCGAGTGATGAAAGGCTCTCCGCTCAGCTGCCAATCAATAGAATACTTAATGGCGTTCTGCTCAAGCACAGCCGCCACTGCATCCTTGAGCGTAGCGGCCGTCTGCTCCGTGGAAAAACGAAAATTGAGCAGCATTGTCATTTCACCGGGAATCACGTTGCTTACGCCGGTGCCCGCGCTGACGTTGGTGATCTGGAAGCTGCTTGGCGGAAAGTACTGGTTGCCCTCATCCCAGCGCCGCGTGGTCAGTGACAGGAGGGCTGGGAGTGCGCGATGGATGGGGTTATCGGCATGCTGAGGGTAGGCCACGTGTCCCTGCCGACCGAGTAGCCTGAGCGCGCCGTTGAGGGATCCGCGGCGTCCATTTTTGATGGTGTCGCCGAGGGTTTCGCTGCTCGAGGGCTCACCGACCACGCAGTAGTCGAGGTGCGTGCCGCGCTCCTTGAGCCATTGCATGACGCGAACCGTGCCGTCGGTGGCCGGGCCCTCTTCGTCCGAGGTTATGAGGAAGCCGATACGGCCGTTCTTGGGGGCCGCCCCGGCCAGAAAGTCCTCGCAGGCAATCACCATGGCCGCGAGGCTACCTTTCATGTCTGCCGCACCGCGACCAAATAGCAGTCCGTCGCGCAGAGTCGGTTCGAAGGGGTCCGTAGACCATTGCTCCCGGGGGCCCGGCGGTACCACATCCGTGTGTCCGGCGAAGGCCAGTAGGGGGCCGTCCTCACCCCATTCGGCCCAGAAGTTCTGCGTATCGCCAAAGGGCAGTTCGCTACAGCGAAATCCGATGGCCTGCAGACGCTCCATGAGGAGGGCCTGGCAGCCTTCATCCTGTGGCGTGATGGACGGCCGGGCTATCAGTTCGCAGGCCAGACTCAGGGTTCTCTCCGGGGGATTCATCGTTTCAGTTGTTCGCATGTAGTTCGTGATTGAGTTCGACGGCGGTTTTGTTGCTCAAACATTCCACGGCGCCATGCAGGCTGTTGCGACGAAATAGCAGGTCCGACATGCTCTGCAGTTGCCGTGCGGAGACTGTCTCCAGCGGATTGCCTCCGGCGTCGATCATGGTCACTTTGGTGCCCGCTGTGATATAGAGCCCGGATTCGATGGTACAGCGATCACCCAGTGGTATTCCAAGGCCCGCGTTGGCACCGATCAGACACTGTTTTCCCACGGATATGATGATGTTCCCACCGCCGGAAAGGGTACCCATGGTGGAGCTGCCTCCGCCCAGATCCGAGTCGGCACCCACCATGACACCTGCGGACACGCGCCCCTCGATCATACCCGGCCCCTCCGTGCCGGCATTGAAATTGATAAAGCCCTCATGCATAACGGTGGTGCCTTCCCCGACGTAAGCACCGAGTCGCACACGCGCCGTATGGGCAATACGCACACCACTGGGCACCACGTAGTTACTCATCTTGGGAAACTTGTCGACGCAGCTCACTTCCAGCAGCTGCCCGCGCAGGCGCGCGTCGAGCTGCCGCTGGGGAAGCTCCGGGAGCGCTATTGCGCCAGCGTTGGTCCAGGCGACGTTGGGCAGCACCGCAAACATACCCTGCAAGTTGGTGGCGTGGGGCCGCAGCAGCCGGTGTGAGAGCAGGTGCAGTTTGAGATAGGCTGCGGGCACACTGGCCGGCGGCTCGTCACTCCTGAGCAGCGTAGCGACTGCGGGAGCGTCACTGTTGGCGAGGCGCTCGGCGAGGATGGCGGTGCCCTGCTCGCCGGCGTCGCGACAGGCTCTGGCCAGTGCTTGCAAATCATCGGCACTCAGCACCTGCCCATCCCCGGAACCTGCAAAGCACTGGGCCAGTGCATCGTCCGGGGCCAGCACGGGCTCGGGATAGAAAACTTCGAGCCAGTTGCCCTGTGCGTCGCGCGTGCCAATTCCCAGGCCCAATGCGTAGGATGTCATGTTAGCGTTTCTCCTTGATCGGCTGAGTCAGCTTATATGCAGCTTTTTGCATGCGTAGCGTTCTCGCCTTGTGTGATTGACCGCTCTCGTATTATTCACGGTCGCAAATGCCCCTTTGCGCGACTGCCGCATCCCATGGGTGACGCGGCGCGGCGGGCTAGTCAGCAAATATCTCGCCGTAGCGAGCTTCACTGAAACCAAATTCCAGCGCTTCGTCAGTGACCAGCACCGGTCGCTTCACCAGTGTGGGTTGCTGCAGGATGGCATCCAGCGCCCCCGGTGCATCCATGCTTGTCCTGATGGGCTCGGCCAGTGCCTTCCAGCTACTGCTACGTCGATTCACCACCAACTCCCAGCCACTGCGGGCAATCCACGCGCGCACTGTTACCGGGTCTGTGCCGTCCTTGCGGAAGTCGTGGAATCGGTATGTGATATGCCTGGCATCCAGCCAACGTCGGGCTTTTCTCACCGTATCGCAGTTGCTGATACCAAAGAGAACTGCGGTCACCGGGCTTCCTCCTACTTTGTTGGGGCGCCGAGGATAGCAAATCTGTTCACGCCTTGCGGGTGAGTTTCGGGTGTTTTCGCTGCGGGTAGCACTGCCGGCAGATGTCGCAGACCCGACCATCGCAGCCGCGTGCACTGCAGAACTCCCGGCCGTAGAAGATGAACTGCAGATGCAGCTTATTCCAGTATTCCTTCGGGAAGAGACGCTTGAGGTCCTTTTCTGTCTGTACGACGTTCTTACCGCTGCTCAGTCCCCAGCGCTGCGCCAGGCGATGGATATGCGTATCCACCGGAAAGGCCGGCACGCCGAAAGCCTGCGCCATCACCACACTGGCTGTTTTGTGCCCGACGCCCGGAAGGCGCTCCAGCGCAGCCATGTCATCGGGGACCTGCCCGTCGTGCTCATCAAGAAGAATGGCTGAAAGCCGAGCGATAGCTTTGGACTTCTGGGGCGACAGACCGCAGGGTCGGATTATGGCGCGTATTCGCTCCGCCCCAAATGCGCACATGTTCAGAGGGTTGTCAGCCGCAGCGAAGAGAGCGGGCGTTACCTGATTGACGCGCTCGTCCGTGCACTGGGCACTTAAGAGGACCGCGATGAGTAAGGTGTAGGAGTCTGTGTGATCCAGAGGAATAGGCGGATCCGGGTAGAGTGCTTGCAGGCGCTCGAAGATAAACGCGATGCGCTCTTTCTTCAGCACGGGTAGTTCAGCACAGACAGTCCAGCTGTCAAAAGGCGGCTTGGCAACGG
>JBLIIW010000012.1:0-36583 GCA_047635315.1 Halieaceae bacterium
CGGCAATGACCAAGTCCCACTGCAGCAGGAGAAAAGACGCGGTCGCCAGGACCGGCAACAGAAATAGAAGCACCGCCACACGGGCCACTCCCGCGCGGTAAGCGCCAGCCCAACGACCGCGAAAAAGCGTCACTTCCAGCACCGCAACCAGGCCGGGAAGCAGCACGCCATTTTCCTTGGAAAACGCCGCGAGGAGCGTAAAGATTCCCAACCACAGCGGCAGGGCCAGCATTTCATCCACGGATGCCCCACGACACGCCCAGCGGCTGCGGTAATACGCGTAGCAGCACAGGCCGGCGAGCATAAACAATGCCGAGAACTGTGCCATCCGCTGGACGGGGTAAAGCACCGTTGACACTAGTAGCGGGTTCAGAGTCCACAGGGCCGCCGCGAGCAACGGCAGCCACTTCCGTTCGCGCGGGCTGACCCTCGCACCCATGCCACCAAGCAACAGTGTTGCCAGCAGGTAAACCAATCCCCCGCAGACGCAGTGAATCAGCAGATTCACGAGTTTCAGCGCAAAAGCCGAGTGCGCTCCGAGCAGCTCAAACTGCAGAGCAAAACTGAGCATGGGGATGGGCCGGCGCAACACGCCCGCATGGGAGGATAGCGCCGCGCTCCACCAGTCGAGAAAGCTGTTCCGGTAGGTTTCTAGAGCGAGGTTATCGACGATATTCGGGGCATCGTCAAAAAGGAACGGGCCCTGCAGTCCCGGCCAATAGAGAAGGCAGGTAGCACCGGCAAGCAGCACCAGGCCGAGCATCCCCCGGGACAGGCCGGCGACTGACAGTTCAGGGAGACTCACGAGCCGTCGATCATAATCGGTTTTCGCATAAGCGCGTCGCAACAGTGTATGTCGGCCACGATACGCGGACAAAAAAAACCCGGGCCAA
Organism: Halieaceae bacterium; assembly: GCA_047635315.1. Taxonomy (GTDB): domain Bacteria; phylum Pseudomonadota; class Gammaproteobacteria; order Pseudomonadales; family Halieaceae; genus Congregibacter. Next base: position 894 of record JBLIIW010000012.1, read on the forward strand.
TGCCCGGGTTCAATGACGCTACGGTATTAGCGGCAGTTGGCAGGCAAGTACTTAGCCGGCACAGGATCCGTTCCCCCGGGCACACAATCCCAGGTGACTGTGCGCTGATCGGCGTTGAGAACACCTAACAGTGAGAACTGTCGAGTACCGCCTTCGCCAGGCATAACACTCTGGTGGATAATCGCAGTAAGGGTTGGCACCGCACCCGCCGAGCTGTAAGTGATCAGCGCAATAATTTCAGTCGCCGTCTGATTCAGACCAGACTGCGCTCCAGTCGGCAGTGCACCAACGGCCGCATAGAATTCCGCAATGGTGGTCTTGGCTTCAGCCAGACGGGCCATGGGCTCAGCCATACGCGCACGAACCGTGTAGTCCTGATACGCGGGCAGCGCAATCGCGGCCAGAATACCGACAATCGCGATAACGATCATCAGTTCGATAAGCGTAAAACCCTTCTGACGGGTTCGTTGCATGTTCTTCATAAGATCTCTCCGGATAAAAACCTAGGACTGCTTCGCTCGCGTGGTGCAGTACTCACTAATGGGCGCCCGGCAACGTTAAAGATTGCGACGTGCTTTGCGCCCTCCCGCGTTTGGTTATGCAGATGGCATGCCAGAACATAGAAATTGTTAATTTCCTATTTATTTCAATGGATTATGATATATCAAAGTAAGAGAATAGCGGCGTAGCCCGGCGTTTTCGCATAATCACTGGCGCTCGTGGGTGTATTTTGACAAAAATTGTCAGTCGGCGTCCCGCGCGGCGCGGAACACCAGGGTGCAAGTGGGGTTGCTGATCACGCAGGCGCTCCCGGGGGCCACTATTTCCAACCTCGGGCACAGGCTATACTCTCCGCGTAAATATGTAGCGGTGTGCGGGACCTGAGCGCCGGGTAGCCGCGTCCCGCGCGAAATGGCCGCTAGTATGGCTGAGCGTTCGGGGCCAACCATATCGCGATAGATTCGCAGCGATACTGCGGGGGAATAAAGCGCATGAACGAACGCGTCACGGGTAAGCCATCGGGCCTCGCGGGTCGTCTTGTCATTGAGGGCCTGATGAATGCGGAGGAGGCTGCGAAAGCGCAGGCCGCCGCCGCCGCGGAACGCATCCCGCTGGTTCGCTATCTGGTCGATCAGGTTAACCTCGACAGCCACAAACTCGCGGAGATCGCTTCCCATGAGTTCGGCACCCCGCGCTTCAACCTCGGCGTTATAGACAAGGAAGTTCTGCCCCAGAGTCTGGTGGAGTCAGAACTGGTGGTTAAGCACCACGCGCTACCGCTCTTCAGTCGCGGTAAGCGGCTTTTTATTGCTGTGTCGGATCCCACCAATCTCGCCGCTCTCGATGAAATAAAGTTCCATACGGGGATGAGCGCGGAGGCCATCCTGGTCGATGAGCTCAGCCTGCAAAAAGCCATACACGAGTGGACCGAGGGCCAGGAAGATATTGGCAACGGTCTGGACGATCTCGAGTCAGGAGAGTTCGACGATCTTGATGTCTCGGTAGTAGAAGACACCGCATCGCCCGATGAGGACACCAGCGGGGTTGATGAAACCCCCATCGTGCGTTTCGTCAACAAGGTGCTCGTCGACGCGATCAAGCAGGGCGCCTCTGATATCCACTTTGAACCCTATGAGAAGGACTACCGCGTGCGCTTTCGCACCGACGGCGTCCTGCGCGAAGTGGTAAGACCACCGAGAAACCTTGCTCCCAGGCTTTCCGCCCGCCTGAAAGTCATGTCGCAGATGGACATCTCGGAACGCCGTATGCCGCAGGACGGCCGAATCCAGATGAAGCTTTCTCGCAACCGCGCGATCGACTTTCGTGTGAATACGCTGCCAACACTGTTCGGAGAAAAGATTGTACTGCGTATTCTCGATCCGACCAGCGCGCAGATGGGCATCGATGCGCTCGGCTACGACCCGGATCAGAAAGACATGTACATGACCGCCCTGAACCGACCCCAGGGCATGATTTTGGTAACCGGGCCAACCGGCTCCGGTAAGACCGTATCACTGTACACGGGCCTGAATATTCTCAACGAGCCTGAGCGCAACATATCCACGGCAGAAGATCCCGTGGAAATCAACCTGTCAGGCATTAATCAGGTACACGTGAATGCGAAGGTCGGCCTGGACTTTGCCACGGCGCTGCGCTCGTTCCTGCGTCAGGATCCGGACGTAATCATGGTCGGTGAGATTCGCGACCTTGAAACCGCAGAAATCGCTATCAAGGCCGCGCAGACAGGTCACCTGGTACTGTCGACGCTGCACACCAACAGCGCGGCGGAAACCATCACGCGTCTCCTCAATATGGGCGTCCCCTCCTTTAACGTGGCCACGTCGGTGAGCCTGATTATCGCCCAGCGTCTCGGCAGACGCCTGTGCAAGGAGTGCGCGATACCGGCGGACGATATCCCTCATGAGGTGCTGATCAAAGCCGGATTCACCGAAGAAATGGTGGCGACAGCCACCGTCATGAAAGCCGTGGGTTGTGATGTCTGCAAGGATGGCTTCAAGGGTCGTGTCGGTATTTATGAAGTTATGCGTATCACTCCGGAAATCGCTGCCTTGATTATGGCCGAGGGGAACTCCCTGGAGATATCGAAACAGGCCCGAGCACACGGCTTTGCGGATCTGCGCACCTCGGCCCTGCGCAAGTGCGCTGCGGGCCTTATTAGTCTTGAGGAGGTGAATCGCGTCACCGTAGATTGATGTGCCGGCGCGAACACCCGTCAGGTAAGATAAACACACGATACATTTTGGCTTTTTGATTCGCGCCACCCGCGGCGGATCGACGATCAGGGAGATCAGCCCGGTACTATGGCGACAACTGCGACCAGTGAACTGTTTGTCTGGAGCGGCACCGACAAGAACGGGCGCCAGACCAAAGGCGAGATTAACGCCTCTTCCCAGGCGATGGCCCGCGCCCAGCTGCGCCAGCGCGGCGTCAATCCGCGCTCCGTGCGCCGCAAGCCAAAGCCATTCCTTGGGGGACCCCGCAAAAAAGCCATCAAACCGGCGGACATTGCGATCTTCACACGCCAGCTGGCCACGATGATGAAGGCCGGAGTCCCACTCGTGCAGAGCTTCGATATCGTCGGCGATGGCCTGGACAATCAGTCCATGCGCAACCTGGTCAATACCATCAAGAATGACGTCGCCGCCGGGGGCGGTCTCGCCCTGTCCCTGGCCAAGTATCCGCGCTTTTTTGACAATTTGTTCTGCTCTCTTGTCGCTGCCGGTGAATCTGCGGGTACGCTGGAGACCATGCTTGACCGGGTTGCCACCTATAAGGAAAAGACCGAGCAGCTGAAGGCAAAAATCAAGAAAGCCATGACCTACCCCATGGCGGTGGTCGTCGTTGCTCTGGTGGTGAGCGGCATTCTTCTGGTGAAGGTGGTGCCACAGTTCGCCGAAACATTCCGCAGCTTTGGCGCGGACCTGCCCGCGTTTACCCTGTTTGTACTGGGGCTATCCAATTTCATGCAGAAGTGGTGGTTCATTATTGTCATCGCTATTTTCGCCACTATTTATGGTTTCAAGGAACTTCGGCTCAGATCCGTGGCTTTCGCCGAAGCCATCGACCGGATTATGCTCAAGGCGCCCATTTTTGGCGGGATCGTTAACAACGGAGTGATAGCGCGCTTCTCCCGTACCCTGGCGACCACCTTCAACGCGGGCGTGCCACTGGTGGAAGCGCTCGAGTCCACCGCCGGCGCCGCCGGTAACTCCGTATACAGTAAGGCGATCCTGCGTATACGCGACGATGTGACCACCGGCACCACCCTCTACCAGTCGGTAAAAAGCACCGGGCTTTTCCCCAACATGCTGCTACAGATGATTTCTATCGGGGAGGAATCGGGCCAGCTTGACGAGATGCTGGACAAGGTCGCCAGCCACTACGAAGAAGCAGTAGACAACGCCGTGGACAGTCTCAGCTCACTTATGGAGCCGATGATCATGTCGGTGCTCGGGATTCTGGTCGGCGGCCTGATGATCGCCATGTACCTACCGATCTTCATGCTCGGAGCCGTGATCTAAACGCGGCACTCCGGCTGCCCGGGCGCCGCTTACATCCATTGCGGATATCTGTTCCGGAACCCATTCAGTGACAACTGGTGATCGCTTGCCGGTGAGAGAGACCCCTTGAGCCTGACCGTATTTCTGGAACTGCATCCGATCTATCTCTACGTCCTCCTCGCCCTCCTGGGCCTGGTCGTGGGCAGTTTTCTCAACGTGGTTATCCTGCGGCTGCCTGCGATCATGCGCCGCCAGTGGGAGTGCGACTGCCGGGAGCTGCTGGAACTGGACAGTAGCGACAAACCGGCGACGGGGGCGCCCGCAGAGGAACTGTCCCTGGCTTTTCCCGGTTCGCGCTGCCCGCACTGCAAAACACCGATCGCGCCCTGGCAGAACATTCCTGTTGTGAGTTTCCTCCTGCTCCGCGGGCGCTGCGCGCAGTGCCGTGAGGCCATCGGCTGGCGTTATCCGCTGGTGGAACTTGCGACGGCCCTGGTGACGGTCACCGTGGGCGTAGTACTACCCATTGGGCCCCTGCTAATCGCCACACTCCTTATCAGCTGGGCGCTCATCGCCCTCACCGGCATCGACATAGACCACCAGCTGCTGCCCGATGACATCACGCTGCCCCTGCTCTGGGCGGGCCTGCTTTTTAACCTGGTGATCGGTACGCTGCCCCTAGCCGACGCGGTCATCGGCGCGGCGGCCGGCTACGGCCTGCTCTGGTCGATCTACTGGTTGTTCAAGCTGGTGACCGGCAAAGAGGGTATGGGCTACGGCGACTTCAAGCTCCTGGCCGCGCTCGGGGCCTGGATGGGCTGGCAGAGTCTGCCGCTGATCATTCTTCTGTCATCCGCCGTGGGCGCGGTGGTCGGGATCGGCATGATTGTCCTGCGCGGCCGGGACCGCTCTCACCCCATACCCTTTGGCCCCTACCTCGCGGCGGCCGGCTGGATCGCCCTGTTATGGGGAGACCGCATCGTCAATGCCTACCTGGGCCAGCCCCTGTGAGTGACCTCAGGTGAGTGCGCCCCTGCGCGTGGGAATCACCGGCGGCATCGGCAGCGGCAAGAGCGCCGTCACCGGCATCCTTGAGCAATTTGGCACTGTCGTGGTGGATGCGGATATTGCGGCCCGAGAGGTGGTGGCACCGGGCACACAGGCCCTTGACGCAATCGCGCTACAGTTTGGTGCGGAAATCCTGCAGTCGGACGGCAGCCTCGATCGGGGGGCGCTGCGCCGGATCGTTTTTGCTGAGCCGGCCCAGCGGCGATGGCTGGAGGCCCTTACACACCCGTTGATCGGCGCCCTCATCGCCAGCCAGCTGTCTGCGGCAGAGTCTCCCTATGTGGTGCTGAGCTCACCGCTACTGCTCGAGGGCAGCCAGATCGATATGGTGGATTATGTGGTGGTGGTGGACGTGCCGGAGGAACTACAGCTGCAGCGTACCACCGCGCGTGACGACAACAGCGAAGCGCTGGTGCGCTCTATCATGGCCGCACAATTGCCGCGCGCGCAACGACTGCAAAAGGCCGACCGCATTGTCGACAACAGCGGCAGTCTACTGGAGCTGGAACGGCGAACAGTAAATCTGCACCAGCAGCTACTGAGCTTGGCCGCAAGCGACAGCGCAGTCCGGCACAACAGCTAAAAAGCGAACGAATGGGCAATTTTCTATTCCCCGCAGCACCCTAAGCGAGGATTTCCAGAAGCCGCTCGACGATAGGCTCATTAGCTGCGGGAAAGCTGTATGCCCGCAAATCGGCACCGGGCACCCAGCGCATGGGCTGACCTTCGCAGGGACGCGGCTGGCCGGTAAATGCTATTACCCGGTGCACATCCAGACACACCAGGCGATCACCGTAGTCGTGAACAATTTCGAGCAGGGCCCGGTGTTCGCTGATGTCGATGGCCAGTTCCTCGCGGAGCTCCCGGCGCAACGCCTCGGCAACAGTCTCGCCGGGCTCCACCTTGCCGCCGGGAAACTCCCAGAATCCACCCTGATGACTTTGCGGATGGCGCCGGGTCAGTAGCACCTCGCCCTGCGCATTGATAATCACAGCGACCGCTACATGCAGCATCGGGCGCTCAGCTGCGGTACTCGGCGTTTATGCGTACGTAGTCGTAGGAAAGGTCTGAGGTCCACACGGTCTCCCGATGCGCTCCGCGACCCAGGTCGATCTGTAGCTGCAGATCGTCGAGCGCCATGACCGCCGCCACGTCCGCCTCGGAGTAGTGGACTGAGCGCGCGCCGCCCTCGGCGATGGGCACACCGGATATGTCCACACGCACTCTATTCACATCGAGGTCCTCAAGGTCCGCACGGCCAATAGCCGCCAGTATCCGGCCCCAGTTGGGGTCACTGGCAAACAGTGCGGTCTTGACCAGGGGAGAATGCGCGACAGTAAAAGCTACCTCCAGGCATTCTTCAACAGACGCGCCGCCGATCACTTCAATCGCCACGAACTTGCTGGCGCCCTCCGCATCCCGCACCAACGCCTGCGCCAGTTCGACGCACAGCGAATCCAGCGCCTCACCCAGGGCCCGGGCCAGAGGCGTAGCGACATCCAGCGCCTCACTACCCCCGGCCGCACCGGTGGCCGCCAACAGTACCGCATCGTTGGTGGAGGTATCACCATCAACGGTAATTCGGTGGAAAGAGCGCTCCACCGCGCGGTGCAGCAGCGTATCCAAAACCGGATTTGATACCGGCGCATCAGTCGCCAGAAACGCCAGCATGGTCGCCATGTTTGGCCGCAACATCCCCGCGCCCTTGGCAATGCCGCTGAGACAATAATCGATTCCCGCACAGGAAAACTGCCGCGATGCGCCCTTCGCGCGCGTATCGGTAGTGAGAATCCCCTGGGCGGCGCGCGCCCAGTGGGCCTCATCCAGACCCTCAAGCAGCGCGGGTATGGCGCTGCTCAAACGATCCACCGGCAGATCCTCGCCAATCACGCCGGTAGAAAAGGGCAGTACCTCGCGGGTGCTCAAAGCCGCCGCGGCGGCGGCGGCCTGGCAGCAACTTAGGGCGTCGTCGAATCCCGCCTGTCCCGTTCCCGCGTTCGCGTTACCGGTATTGATCAGCAGGAGACGGGGCCGCCCTTCACACTGCCGCAGGTGCTCCTTGGCAAGCAGTACCGGCGCAGCGCAAAAGGCATTGCGGGTGAATACCCCCGCGGCGCGGGTGCCAGGATCAAAGACCAGAGCTACCAGATCAAGACGCTCAGCGTAGCGAATGCCCGCGGCGATGGCGGCCAGACGAACACCGCGGACCGGCATAATTTCGAGGGGTGTCGCGCTCAACGGCTTCGTGCTCACCGGCAAGGCTCAGAGTACACCGTGACAATGCTTGTACTTTTTACCACTGCCGCAAGGACAGGGCTCGTTGCGACCGACCTTGGGTTGCTCGCGGGTGAAAGGCTGGGCCTGGGACGCATCGGGGGCTTCCGGCCCCCCTGGTGCGGCAGCCTCGGCCATGGCGCTGGCGGCCGCATGCTGGAAAGCCAGCTTTTCCCTCTCGGCGGCCTCGCGGCGCTGCTGCTCAATACGTTCAGCCTCATCCTGGCGCTGGATCTGCACGTGGCTGAGGAACTTGATGACCTCGTACTTAAGGCTATCGAGAAGGCTCTGGAACAACGCAAACGATTCTCGCTTGTATTCCTGTTTGGGGTTCTTCTGTGCGTAGGCACGCAGGTGGATACCCTGGCGCAGGTGATCCATCGTCGCCAGATGCTCCTTCCAGAGCGTGTCCAGTACCTGCAGCATGATCTGCTTTTCAATACGCCGCATGTCCGCGCCCACGGCGTCAGATTTGGCGTCGTAAGCCGATTGAATCTCGACCATAATACGTTCGCGGATGGCTTCTTCGTGGAGACGGTCGTCTTCCTCAATCCACTGCTGAAGCGGCAGGCTGCTGGCAAACTCGGTGTCCAGCTGCCGCTCCAGGCCCGGAACATCCCACTGCTCCTCAACGCTCATGGGCGGAATAAAGGTATCAATCGCCTGATTGACCACGTCCCGACGAACCGCAGTAATCGTCTCGGAAATATCTGCCTCTGTGAGCAGGTCATTGCGCTGCTGGTAGATAATCTGCCGCTGATCGTTAGCGACATCATCGTACTCAAGCAGCTGCTTGCGAATATCGAAGTTGCGACCCTCGACCTTGCGCTGCGCCTTTTCGATGGCGTTCGACACCATGCGGTGCTCGATCGCCTCGCCCTTCTCCATGCCCAGTGCCTGCATGAAATTCTTCACGCGGTCCGAAGCAAAGATACGCATAAGGTTGTCCTCAAGGGACAGGTAAAAGCGCGAAACACCGGGATCGCCCTGACGACCCGCTCGACCGCGCAGCTGGTTATCGATACGCCGGGACTCGTGGCGCTCGGTACCCAGAATATGCAGGCCGCCGGCTTCCAGCACCGCTGTATGGCGCTGCTCCCAGTCCGCCTGCAGCGCCTCGCGCTGTGCGTCACTGATATCACCGGCCTGGCGCAGTTCTACTTCCAGGTTGCCGCCCAGCACAATATCCGTTCCGCGACCGGCCATATTGGTGGCAATAGTGACCACGCCGGGACGACCCGCCTGGGCAATAATTTCCGCTTCCTGCTCGTGGTACTTCGCATTCAGCACCTTGTGGGTAATCTTCGCTTTCTGGAATCTTGTGGAAAGTTCTTCGGAGGTCTCCACTGATGCGGTACCCACCAGCGCCGGCGCACCGACTTCCATGCAGTGCCTGACATCCTCCACGATAGCGTCGAACTTTTCTTCCCGGGTGAGATAGACCAGATCGTTAAGGTCATGACGCACCATGGGCTTGTTGGTGGGAATGACCATCACGTCGAGGCCATATATCTGGCGGAATTCGAAGGCCTCCGTGTCCGCGGTACCGGTCATGCCGGACAGCTTGTCGTAGATTCGGAAATAGTTCTGAAAAGTCGTCGACGCCAGGGTCTGACTCTCGTTCTGGATATTCACCCCTTCCTTGGCTTCGATCGCCTGGTGCAGACCCTCAGACAAACGCCGACCAGCCATGGTGCGGCCAGTGTGCTCATCGATAAGCACCACCTGATCGTTCTGCACGATGTACTCCACATCCCGGTGGAACAGGACGTGCGCCCGCAGCGCCGAATGCACATGGTGGAGGAGCGCCAGATTGGTTGCCGCATAGAGGCTTTCGCCCTCCTCCAGCAGCCCCGCATCACCGAGCAGTCGCTCTACGTACTCGTGTCCGGCCTCGGTGAGTTCCACCTGCCGCTGCTTTTCATCGACCGTGTAATGACCCTGGCTTTCCTCGCTGTCCAGTTCCAGCTCCAGGGACGGTATCAGCTTGTTCACTGCCTTGTAGAGCTCAGAGCTGTCCTCTGAAGAACCCGAGATGATCAATGGTGTGCGCGCCTCGTCGATAAGGATCGAATCGACCTCGTCCACAATGGCAAAGCTCAGCTTTCCCTGCAGCTTGTCCTGCAGGGAGAAGGCCATATTGTCGCGTAAATAGTCGAAACCAAACTCGTTGTTGGTACCGTAGATAACGCTTGCCTGGTAGGCGGCGCCCTTCTCCTCCTGAGACTGCCCGGAGCGCACCACGCCAACACTCAGCCCCAGAAATTCGTAGAGGGGCCCCATCCACAGCGCATCGCGACTGGCAAGGTAGTCGTTGACCGTGATCATGTGTACAGCATTGCCAGTCAGCGCATGGAGATACGCGGGCAGCGTTGCTACCAGGGTCTTACCCTCACCGGTGCGCATTTCCGCAATACGCCCCTCGAATAGCGTCATGCCGCCGATCAGCTGCATATCAAAGTGGCGCATGGACAACGCGCGAACGCCCGCTTCCCGAACCACCGCAAAGGCTTCCGGCAGCAGCTTGTCGAGGGTCTCCCCCGCCTCAAGCCGGCCGCGAAACTCGACGGTTTTGGCCGCCAGGTCCGCATCCGAGAGTGCCTGCATGCCCTCCTCGAACGCGTTTATCTGACGCAGGGCCTTGCGCATGCGCTTTAGCTCGCGATCGTTGCGGGTACCAAAAACTTTTTTGAGAGCTGTAGTAATCATCTGAGAAATTCGTCAGTGAAGCGGCCAATGTACGCGATGAGGGGAAACCTATCAGTTATGCCGGTCTGGCCTGCAACCGGCATGCGGGTTCCCGGGGTCTCGCCCCAAGGATTGCGTCGCAAACACCAATCGGTCTTGCTGCTGAGCGGCGCGAAACCATACCGGAAGCAAACAAACCAGAACCGACTGGTCTGTAGGAAAAACGGCGCGAAAGTGTCTCACATGAGACGAGGATTTTCCATCCGGGGGACGCTTTTGATGACTTGATCGCCGCAACGCTGTGCCGCGCCCGATGGGGCCATGGTGCAGTCGGCGAGCGAACCCTGTATACCCCGGTCGATCCTAGCCGAAGGCCGGCGCAGGCGCCGTCACATAGGAAATAGGTGCATCCTCGATGTCGTCGAAGGTCACCATCTCCCAGGCATCGGTCTGCTCCATCAGCGCGCGCAGGGAGGCATTGTTCAGCGCGTGCCCTGATTTGTGTGCGCGGAATTCGCCGATCAGGGAATAACCGAGCAGGTACAGATCGCCGATCGCATCCAGGATCTTGTGTTTGACGAACTCATCGTCGTAACGCAGGCCGTCCTGGTTGAGAATTCGGTACTCATCGACCACGATTGCATTATCAACGCTGCCACCGCGCGCCAGGCCTTTAGATCTCAGGTACTCAATCTCGTGCATGAACCCGAAGGTCCGGGCCCGACTCACTTCCTTAACGAAGGAGGTGCTGGAGAAATCAACTTCAGCGTGTGCGGTTCGATCGCGGAACACGGGGTGATCGAAGTCGATGGTGAAGGAGACTTTGAAGCCATCAAAGGGAAGGAAGCTGGCTTTCTTGTCGCCGTCAACGACGGTCACCTCGCGTTTTATGCGAATGAACTTCTTTGCTGCATTCTGCTCCTCGATACCGGCCGACTGGATGAGGAACACAAAAGGACCTGCGCTGCCATCCATAATCGGTACTTCACTGGCACTGACATCCACGAATGCATTATCAATGCCCAGCCCGGCCATAGCCGACAGCAGGTGTTCGACAGTGGAAACACGGTGGCCATCCACCATCAGCGTCGTCGAGAGCGTCGTATCGCCCACATTCGCCGCTGAGGCGGGGATTTCCACAACCGGATCAAGGTCGACTCTGCGGAACACTATGCCCGCATCCGCAGGGGCGGGCGCTAACCGCAGGTAAACCTTCTCACCTGTATGCAATCCCACGCCAGTCGCCTTGATGGCGTTGCGCAACGTCCGCTGTCGAATCATACAACCTCCTTGTCACTAGCCCGGCAGGACTAGCCCACTGGTGCCTCAACCAAACGCCAAACCATCTGGCGCCGTGTTGCGCCTCAGCTCACCGGCCGGCGCAAAGCTCAATCTGCCTGACGGCGCAAAAAAGCCGGGATGTCGAAATACTCGTCACCCAGCTTCTCGGCCGTTGCCACAGCCGCCCCACCGCGCGTCGCAGCGCGCCGCGAAGGGGGCTTTTCGTAGTCCCGGTAGTCCGGAGCTCCGCCGAGCGCGCCGGCATCTGCCGACAAGGACTCGCGCTGCCCGTCCCGAACCTCCACAGACCCATCGTGGCTGCTGTCGACGCGGGGCGCCCTGGGCTTTTCTACCACCTGCAGCTTCGCCCCCGGGGCGACACTTCCCAGCCCCGTGGCGACCACTGTTACTCGTAATTCGTCATTGAGGTCCGGATCAATCACCGTACCCACTACGACCGTCGCATCTTCCGAAGCAAACTCCTCAATGGTGTCACCCACCTCGGAAAATTCGCCCAAAGACAAATCTAGGCCGGCGGTAATGTTAACCAGAATCCCGCGTGCGCCTTCCAGATCAATGTCATCCAGCAGCGGGCTATTGATAGCGCGTTCAGCTGCTTCCCGCGCGCGATTTTCACCGCGAGAGCTACCGGTGCCCATCATTGCCATCCCCATTTCGGACATCACTGTCCTTACATCTGCGAAGTCGACGTTGATCATGCCGGGGCGGATGATGAGATCCGCGATGCCCTGAACCGCGCCCAACAGTACATCATTCGCTTCTTTGAAGGCATCCAAGAGACTGGTATTTTTTCCCAAAACCTCCAACAGCTTTTCGTTCGGAATCGTTATTAGAGAGTCCACATGCTGCTGAAGTTCCGCAAGACCTGCTTCGGCGATAGAAAGTCGTTTGCGACCCTCAAAACTAAAGGGGCGGGTGACCACCGCAACCGTCAAAATGCCCATCTCGCGGGCCACTTCTGCAACCACCGGAGCCGCGCCGGTGCCGGTGCCGCCACCCATGCCGGCGGTTATAAAGACCATATCTGCGCCGCGCAGGGCGTCGGCGATGCGTTCGCGATCTTCCATAGCGGCAGCCCGGCCGATCTCCGGGTTCGCACCGGCACCGAGCCCCTTGGTAATCTCACCACCCAGCTGCAGAACAGTGGGTGACCGGATGTCCGAAAGAGCCTGCGCATCGGTATTGGCGCAAATAAAATCCACGCCTTCAACGTTGTGCTCGATCATGTGCTTAACGGCGTTGCCACCGCCGCCACCTACGCCGATCACTTTAATAACAGCACTCTGCGGTACGTTCTCTACGAGTTCAAACATAGTTACTTCCCCTTGTTTTAATGCCGTCTGCCGACAGCTTTACTTCCCAAAAAAAACTCTGATAAAACCTAAAAACTGTCTCGCAACCACTGCACGAATCGCGACCAGCGCGAATCCCCGGCTGAAGCTCCGCGCCGACTGTGTATGGCTCCCGCGTGATGCGCGCCGTGTAGCAGCAAGCCCACCGAGGTCGCGTAAATAGGGTTGCGAACAATATCTGCAAGTCCTTCGATACTCTGTGGATAGCCGACGCGGACCGGCATGTGGAAGATTTCCTCCGCCAGCTCCGCCGCCCCCTCCATCTTCGATGTACCACCCGTGAGGACGATGCCCGATGGAATAAGGTCCTCGAATCCCGAGCGGCGAAGTTCCGCCTGTATTAGCGTGAAAAGCTCGTCGTAGCGCGGCTCAACCACTTCAGCGAGTGACTGGCGCGAGAGATCACGCGGCGGCCGGTCGCCCACACTGGGAACCTTGATTGTCTGGTCCGCGCCGGCCAGCTGGGTCAGCGCGCAGGCATAGCGGATCTTTATTTCCTCCGCGTGCTGCGACGGCGTGCGCAATGCCATGGCGATATCATTAGTCACCTGGTCCCCGGCAATCGGAATAACCCCCGTATGCCGGATAGAGCCTTCCGTGAATATGGCGATATCCGTGGTGCCACCGCCAATATCCACCAGGCAGACGCCCAACTCGCGCTCGTCATCGGTGAGCACCGCATAGCTCGACGCCAGCTGTTCGAGAATCATGTCCTCGATCTCGAGTCCGCAGCGGCGTACGCACTTCTCGATGTTCTGCGCGGCATTCACGGCGCAGGTCACCAGATGCACCTTGGCTTCCAGACGCACGCCGGACATACCCTGGGGCTCCTTGATGCCCTCCTGATTGTCGATCACATATTCCTGAGGGAGCACATGCAGCACTTTTTGGTCCGCAGGGATCGCCACCGCGCGCGCGGCGTCGAGGACGCGCTCGAGGTCCTGCGCGAGCACTTCCTGCTCCTTGATGGCGACAATACCGTGGGAGTTCAGGCTGCGGATGTGTGAACCGGCAATGCCAACGAACACCGAGTGAATCTGGCAGCCAGCCATCAGCTCGGCTTCGTCCACCGCACGCTGGATAGACTGCACAGTGGATTCGATATTGACGACCACACCTTTCTTCAGACCCTTGGACGGGTGCGAACCGATACCCACCACCTCGATGCTGCCGTCGCCGGCGACCTCACCGACGATCGCGACCACCTTGGAAGTGCCGACATCCAGCCCAACGATCATTCTTCTGTCCTTTACCGTTGCCATCGTGACGTCTACACGCCCCCTGAGTGTTCTGCCTCGCCCGCTAACTGCGGTTGCGAGTACGCCACCGCAGCACCACTTGCGTAGCGCATATCAACCCGCCGCACAGTCGCAGCGCGGTCCTGCAAGTCACCGCGCCAGAGCAACAGGAACTGCTCCAGGCGTCCGGAAAAGTCCTTGGCGCCAAGATGCAGAAGCAGCCCGCTGCTCATCTCAACCTGCAACTGACCAAACTCGTCTTCGCGGAGCGCGCTGGGTGTCAGGCGCACGGCCTGCAAACGGTCAAGTAGCTGTTGATAGCGATTCATAAGCAGCGCCTCGTGGCCTTCCGGCCCGCGGATCGACGGGAGGTTGCGCCCCTGCTGATAGCGGCGCCCAAGCGGCGCCTCGCTGCCTGCTTGGCCACGGATCGACGGCAGCTCTCGCCCCTGCTGCTGATCGGCAACGAAGATGACGCGTGCTTCATGATTCAGGAATCCCTCATCGCCCCAGCGGGCGATGGGCACCTGTTCCAGAACGCGCACTTCAAGGGTGTCGGGAAAGCGCCGGCGCAGCTGCGCCCGATAGACCCAGGGCAGCGTTTCCAACTCCCGGCGCAGGGTCCGCAGATTGAGAAACAGCAGGCCCCTGTCCATACGCTCTGCGAGCAGGCTGCGCACCGCTTCCTGACGCAGGTGCTCAAGCTTTCCGGAGACCACAATGCGCTCTACGGGCATGGCGTAGAGCCCGAGGAATGCGCGATAAGCGAGCACCGCAACCAGCGCCAGGGCCAGCACAGACATCAGGCCGGGCAGCAGGGCCTGCAGGCGGGTTAAATGCTCGCGCAGGCGCTGTTGCGGCCGGCGACGGGTATTGGATCGTGAAGCAGCCATCAGTGCCCGCCCCCTGCGCTGGGGCCGGCCAAGGTCAGCCGCATGATCGCTTCGACCAGTTCCAGGAGTGACATTCCCACCGCTCGCGCCGCCATGGGAACCAGGCTGTGGTCTGTCATGCCCGGAATCGTGTTGACTTCCAGAAGCTGAAAAATGCCAGACGCATCACGCATCAGATCAACCCGACCCCAAACCGAACAGCCCAAGACCTCGAACGCGCGCAGGGACAGCGTACGAATGCGCGCCTCCTGCTGCTCATCGAGACCGCAGGGTATGTAGTAGCGGGTGGAATCGGCTTCGTACTTGGCTGCGTAGTCGTAGAAGCTGCCCGAAGACTCAATTCGAATCGGCGGCAGGGCTCGCTCACCCAACACCGCCACCGTGTACTCCGGACCGTCGATAAACTGCTCCGCAAAGACCCGCCGATCGTGCTGCGCGGCCAGGGTATAGGCGTCCGCGAAGGCTGCCGGCGTGTCCACGCGCGTCATACCAAGACTGGAGCCTTCGCCGGCCGGCTTCACGAAGGCGCTGCCCCAGCGCGCGAGGATCTCGGCGAAGTCCGTCTCTGCGCTGAGCAACTGAAACGGCGCGGTGGGTAATCCAGCGGCCTGCCACAGCTGCTTGGAGCGCACCTTGTCCATGGCCAGGGCGGAACCCAGCACATCGCTGCCGGTGCCGGGGATACCCAGTGCAGCCAGCAGACCCTGGGTCACGCCGTCTTCACCGCCCCTGCCGTGTTGCATATTGAGGGCCAGGTCCACGCCGTCGAGGTGCCGCCACCACTGCGCTTCCCCGGTATCGATATCACGGGGCGTGTAGCCGCCTTCCAGCAGCGCAGCGCGCACCTCACGAGCACTGGCGAGAGACACCTCACGCTCCAGGGAGCGGCCACCGAAAAGCAGTGCAATTGTCAGCTGCCGGAGGTCAGTCGGGCTCATGCGATGGCCTCCTGATCCAACAACTGACGCGCCAGCGCGGCAATATCCCCAGCCCCCTGGGTCACCAAAACGTCACCCTCGGACAGGATCCCGGCCAACAGTGCGGGGACGTCGGATGCATCCCGCGCATAGAGTGGGTCCAGCTGCCCGCGCTGGCGGATACTGCGTGCCAGTGAGCGACTGTCGGCGCCGGCAATAGGCTCCTCACCGGCCCCATAGACTTCCAGAAGAAGCAGCAGATCGCATTCCCCCAGCACCTCGACAAAGTCATCGTAGAGATCGCGGGTGCGGCTGTAACGGTGCGGCTGGTAGACCATCAGCAGGCGGCGCTCGGGCCAGGCTTGCCGCACGGACTCCAGGGTGGCGCGCACCTCCGTGGGGTGGTGTCCATAGTCATCTACCAACGTCACGCTGTGTCCAGCAATACGCAGCCCGTCGAAGACGGAGAAGCGCCGGCCGACACCGCTGAACTCGGCCAGGGTGCGCTGGATAATCGCGTCCTCGATACCCTGATCCGTCGCCACGGCCACCGCCGCAGTCGCGTTCAGAACATTGTGCCGGCCGGGCATATTCAGGGTCACAGGAAGGGGCGGCAGGCCGTCCGGGCGCTGCACCGTAAAGTGGGTCACCAGACCCGCTGGCTGCAGATCAGTAATCCGGAAATCGACCTCCGGGGAGAATCCGTAACCGAGCAGCGGTCGCCCCACCTCATCCAGCATGCCCGCAAGTACCGGATCATCGAGACACAGCACCGCCAGTCCGTAGAAGGGCAGATTGTGGAGAAACTCCACAAAGGTACGGCGCAGTTGGGAAAAGTCGCCGCCGTACGTGTCCATGTGGTCCGCTTCAATATTTGTCAGCACGGTGACCATGGGCTGCAGATGCAAGAAGGACGCATCGCTCTCGTCAGCCTCCGCGATCAAAAAGCGCCCGGCCCCGAGCTGTGCGTGCGACCCGGTGCTATTGACGCGGCCGCCGATCACAAAGGTTGGGTCAAGCCCCGCCGCGGCAAACAGGGCGGCGATGATACTGGTAGTCGTCGTCTTGCCATGGGTTCCGGCCACCGCCACGCCGTAGCGATGGCGCATCAGTTCGGCGAGCATTTCCGCGCGCGGCACTACGGGAATACGCTGCTCGCGCGCGGCAACCAGCTCCGCATTGTCCGCTCCAACCGCACTGGAGATAACCACCACATCCGCGCCCGTCACCGCCTCGGCGCGATGCCCGATGTTGAGGGCAACCCCCATGCCCTGCAGGCGGGTGGTCGCACTCCCCTCACGCAGGTCGGAACCGCTCACCTGATAACCGAGATTGACCAGCACCTCAGCAATGCCACTCATACCGCTGCCACCGACACCCACCATATGAATCCGGCGGACCCGGCGCATTTCAGTGCCGGCAGGATAGGTACTACGATTCATAAGCACAGCTCCTCGCAGCGATCGGCAATATCTGCGGTCGCCCGGGGACGACCCAGGGCGCGTGTCTGCTGCGCCATGGCATGCAGCCGTTCCGGGGCGGCCAGAAGTTCGCCAATGATTGCGTCGAGACTGTCGACGAGCTGTCCCTGCGGCAACAGGAGGGCGCCCTCGGCGTCGGCGAGAAAGCGCGCGTTGGCGCTCTGGTGATCATCGATAGCATGGGGAAGCGGCACAAGAATGGCCGGTCGACCCGTGGCCGCAAGTTCGGCGATGGTAAGCGCGCCCGCGCGACAGATAACCAGGTCTGCCCACTGGTACGCAGCCGCCATATCAACCACAAAGGGCTGAACCTGCCAGGACACGTCGCTGAGAGCCGCATAAGCGTCCCGCGTCGCCTCCTCATGCTCGCGCCCACACTGATGCAGCCACTCGCAGCGCGTCCCGAGCCTCGCGGCGGTCCGGGGGATCTGTTCGTTGAGGGGGCGTGCGCCGAGACTGCCACCGAGCACCAGAACGCGCAGTGCGTCGGGCGGTGTCCACGCCCTCGCGTCGGCCACAGCCAGGAGTTCGCTGCGCAGAGGATTCCCCAGGTATCGGGCTTGCGGGTAGTGCCCAAAAACCCCCGGAAATCCGGTGGCTATGCAATCCGCAAAGCGCGCCAGTACGCGGTTTGCACTCCCCGGCACCGCGTTCTGCTCTTGCAGCAGCAACGGTCGACGCAGGATCCAGGCGGCCAGCGCCGCCGGGAAGGAGGCATAGCCGCCCATCCCAACCACGATGGCCGGGCGCAGGCGCAGCAGTAGTGCCAGGGAGCGAATTACGGAAACCACCAGCAGAGTGACCGCCACAAGCTGCTGCAGAAGCCCCTTGCCGCGCAGCCCACGCATGGGGAGACAATGCAGGGTGATACCCGCGGCGGGTACAAGCTTTGACTCGAGTCCGCGCGCGGTGCCAACCCAGCCGAGCCGGTAACCGCGCGCGCGCAGCTCCAGAGCAACCGCCAGCGCGGGATAGACATGGCCACCCGTGCCACCCGCAAGCATCAGGGCGAGAGGTGAACGGGCGCTCATCGCTTGCGCCTCGCGGGCTGCATACGCAACTCAGCATCCACGCGCAGAACCATGCCCAGCAGCGCACAGCTGGTAACCAGACTGGTACCGCCATAGCTGACCAGGGGCAAGGTCAGCCCCTTGGTGGGCAGCAGCCCCGAGCTGACCCCCATGTTCACAAAGGCCTGGCCGGAAAACATAAGTGCTACGCCGTAGCAGAAGTAACCCGCGTAGCCCTGACCCGCCAGACAGGCGCGACGCCCGAGCAGGAAAATTCGCAACACCAGCGCCAGAAACAAAAGAATAAGCAGCCCGGCGCCCACAAACCCGGTTTCCTCGGCCCAGATGGAAAACACGAAATCCGTGTGCGCCTCCGGGAGGTAGAACAGTTTCTGCACACTGTTGCCCAGGCCCACACCCAGCCACTCACCGCGACCAAAGGCGATGAGCGACTGCACCAATTGGAAGCCGGCCCCAAAGGGGTCCGCCCAGGGATCCGTATAGGCAACCAGGCGCGCCACACGGTAGGGGGCAACGCTGATCAACAGCGCGGCCATAGCGCAGGTCAGGACGACGATCAGTCCCAGGTGAAGCAGTCGCATACCGGCGAGGAAAAGCATGCCGAGCGCCGTCACCAGCACGATCACGGTCGCACCAAAATCCGGTTCCGCCAACAGCAGCAACGAGACAATAGCGAGCACCAGCAGGGGCCGAGCAAACCCCTTCCAGCCCTCGCGCACGGCTTTCTCCTGGCGCATCAGGTAACCCGCGAGATAAACGAGCATAGCCGCCTTGGCGAGCTCCGATGGCTGCAGGGTGAGTGGCCCAAGGGCCAACCAGCGTTGACTGCCGTTGACCTCGCGACCGACGCCGGGGACCAGCACCAGAATCAGCAGCAGACTGGCCAGCAGCAGCCACAGCCAGCCGCTGCGATACCAGAACTGCACCGGCACCCGGTAGCAGGCAACTGCCACCGGCAGCGCCACGGCGAGGTACATAAGGTGGCGCTGACTGTGATACCACATGTTGTCGTAGCTGGCCTGCGCGTAACCCACGGAAGCGGAGCTGATCGCAATCAGGCCGATGCACAGCAATCCCAGTACCAGCAACACCAACAGGCCGTCGGCGGCGAACCAGAGCGGCAAATTCTTCTGCACTGGCCGACTCACAGGCCCGTCTCCTGGAGAACCAGTTCTGCAAAAACCCGGCCGCGGTCCGCATAGCCGTCGAACTGGTCGAAGCTCGCGCAGGCCGGCGACAGCAGGACCGTCTGCCCGGACCTGGCCAATGCTGCGGCCTCAGCTACGGCGGCTTCAAGCGTGCCAGGCACGCGAATATCGCAGGCCCCGGCCAGCGCCTCCGCCATATCTGCCGCGGCTTCACCGATCAACAGCACATGCTCACAGTGTGTGGCCAGCGCCCGGCGCAGTTCGCTGAAGTCGGCGCCCTTGTCGCGACCGCCAGCGATGAGTAACAAACGCCGCTGCTCGCCGAGCCCGCGGACTGCCGCGAGGGCGGCCCCCACGTTGGTCGCTTTGGAATCATTAATCCAGCGCACGCCGGCCGACTCTGCGACCAGCTCACAGCGATGGGGCAGGCCCTGGAAAGACCGCAGCACCGGCAACATCGATTCGATCGGCAGGCCGATGGCACGCCCCAGAGCGAGTGCGGCCAGCGCGTTGGCAATATTGTGCCGCCCGGGCATGGCGATTTCGGATACGGGCATCAGGAGTTCGAAACCCTCAGCGAGCATCAACTGACCCTGCGCTTCGCGCAGGCCGAAGCCGTACAGGTCGGGCTCGCGCATGCGCCAGCTGAACTTCTCCTGTCCATCCGCCAGAGGCGGTGTGGTCAGCGGATCATCTGCGTTGAACACGACCCGCCCGCAGCTGCCGAATATGCGGTGTTTGGCCTGGTGGTAGCGCGGCATGGATCCGTGACGGTCGAGGTGGTCTGTGCTCAGGTTGAGCACTGTCGCCACCGCGAGACCCAGCTGACCGGCGCGCTCCAGCTGAAAGCTGGACAGCTCCAGTACATACAGTTCATTGCGATCGTCGAGAAGATCCAGAGCCGCCGTACCGAGGTTGCCGCCGACTGCTGTGCGACGACCAGCGCTGCGCCCCATGGCACCCAGAAGCTCGGTCACCGTGGACTTCCCATTGGAACCGGTAATACCCACTACGGGGGCCCTGGCCGCCTCTGTAAACAGGTCAATATCACCCCGCAACTGCGCCCCAGCCTGCACCGCACGCTGCAGCCAGGGCTCATCGGGAGCGACCCCGGGACTGACGATCAGCTCCGCGGCGGTATCGGGAATGTCTGCTGACCAGCTGCCAAGCAACACGGCAACCTCCGGCATCTCCTCGCGCAGCTGTGGCAGTCCCGGGGGCGCCGAGCGACTGTCCAGCACCGTGAACAGCTCGCCTCTCGCGTGAAGAAAGCGCGCGACCGAGAGTCCGGTGACGCCCAGGCCAACGACCACCTTGCGACGCGAGGAACCGATCAGCGTAGGCGTGGACATATTGCTAGCGGCCTCACCCATTAACGCAGCTTCAGTGTGGCGAGGCCGAAGAGCACCAGCATCACCGTGATAATCCAGAAACGGACAATGACCCGCGGCTCCGGCCAGCCCTTGAGCTCGTAGTGATGGTGAATAGGCGCCATCCGGAAAATACGCCGCCCGGTAAGCTTGAAAGAAGCCACCTGCAGGATTACGGAAACGGTCTCCAGCACAAAAATGCCGCCCATAATGAAAAAGACGATCTCGTGACGCGTGATCACCGCGACCGTTCCAAGGGCCGCCCCCAGTGCCAGAGCGCCCACATCGCCCATGAACACCTGCGCCGGGTAGGTGTTGAACCACAGGAAGCCAAGACCTGAGCCGGCGATAGCGCCGCAGAAAACTGCCAGCTCACCGCTGCCGGCGATATAGGGAATCTGTAGATACTGGGCAAAGTTGATGTTGCCGGTCACGTAGGCGATGAGCCCCAGGGCGGTACCCACCAGCACCGTCGGCAGAATGGCCAGGCCGTCGAGCCCGTCAGTGAGGTTCACGGCGTTACTGGCACCGACGATCACAAAATAAGCGAGCACGACGAACAGCCAACCCATGGTGATAGCCGCGTCCTTGAAGAACGGCAGGTACAGCTGCGTGGTCGCGGGACTGTCCGCATACAGGTAGAGATACAGCGCGGCCGCCAAACCGGCAACTGACTGCCAGAGGTATTTCCAGCGCGCCGGCAGACCGCGCGGATTGCGCTCGACCACTTTGCGGTAGTCATCAATCCAGCCGACCGTGCCAAAAGCGGCGGTGACCAGCAGTGCGACCCACACATAGGCGTTGCCAAGATCGGCCCAGAGCAGCGTGCTAACCGCTATCGCTACGAGGATCAATGCGCCGCCCATGGTGGGAGTCCCGGATTTCCCAAGGTGACTCTGCGGCCCGTCGCTGCGTACCGCCTGCCCGATCTGGTAGTAGTTGAGGCGTCGGATCATGACCGGGCCGACCAACAGCGATATGGCCAGGGCCGTACCCGCCGCAAGAATGCCCCTCAGGGTCAGGTACTGGAATACGCGAAACCCCGATTCGAACTGGGACAGGTACTCGGCGAGAATCATCAACATAAATCTGCCCCCCCGGCGATCTCGCGTATGGCCGCCTGTATGCTCTCCATGCCGGCGCCGCGGGAACCCTTGACCAGAATCGTGCCCGCGTCTTCGAGCAGTCGCGGCAGCGCCTCGATCAGGGATTCCCGATCCGCAAACCACTCGCCAGTGCTGCCGAAAGCCTCGACCGCTGGTAACAGCGCAGCGCCAACCCCGATAAACCGGGCAATATCCCGCTGTTTTGCCAAGGCACCCATCTCCGCGTGCCGGGCCGCGCTTTGCGCCCCGAGCTCCAGCATCTCACCGAGAATCAACAGCGTAGGCCCCGGCGCCTGCGCCAGCAGTTCGATGGCCGCGCGCGCAGAGCCCGGGTTGGCGTTGTAGCTGTCATCAATGAGTACCCGCCCAGCGTCCAGCGGCACCGTCTGCAGTCGCCCGGGCTCAACCTCCGTACGCGCCAGTCCCTCGGCGATCTGATCAATATCAGCACCCATGGCACTGGCTATTCCCGCCGCCGCGAGTGCATTGGCCACGCTGTGCTGACCGGGCTGGCGCAGAGTTAGTGTGCGACTGAGACCGCCCAGATGCAGCCTGAAGACACTCCCCTCTAGACCGAGATCGCGCAGCGCCGACACGGTAATATCCGCAGGCGAATGCAGGGAACAGCTCAGCTCATGCGCGCCCGCGGCGGCGATACGCTGGCGCCACAGGTCCGCCCAGGACTGATCAATATTGAGCACGGCGATACCGCCGGGGGGAAGACCGTCGTAGATCTCGCCCTTGACCTGAGCGACCTCAGCGACGCTGCCAAAACCATCCAGATGCGCCTCCATGGCATTGAGAACAGTACTCACCCGCGGCGTGGCGAGGGCGCAGAGATGCCGGATATCGCCGCGCTGTGTGGCGCCCATTTCAACCACGGCAAAACGCGTGCTGCCATCGAGCCGCGTCAATGTCAGGGGGACACCGATCTCGTTGTTGTAATTGCCGGCGGTCGCCACCGTGGCCCCCACACGCTGCAAAATTGCGCGGCACATATTTTTCACAGAGGTCTTGCCGCAACTGCCGGTAATTGCCGCAAGCTCACCGCTATAGGCGGCGCGGTTGGCCGCTCCCAGTCGGGTCAACGCCTGCAGCGTATCGCCTACGACAATACAGGGTATAGCGGCGTCAACCGGCTCCTCGACAATGGCTGCGACCGCGCCGGCAGCCGCCGCCGCGGCGACATAACGGTGGCCATCCACACGCTGGCCACGCAGCGCCACAAATAGATCGCCCGGCGAAACCGTGCGCGAATCCATGACCACTCCGCTGAGCGGCACAGATCCCGCGTCGCAGGCGGCGTCCAGGGTCCGGGCAACAGCAGCAAGGGTCAGGGCTGGCATCATTGAGCGTAGTCCTCCAGCGCCTGCAGAGCATGTTGTGAATCGCTGAAGGGCAGTCGTGCAGCGCCGATGAGTTGATAGTCCTCGTGGCCCTTGCCGGCAATTAGTACGCAATCTCCGGGGACCGCAGTTTCGATTGCGTGGCGAATCGCCTCCCCGCGCTCGACGATAAGCGTGTATTCGCTGTGCATGCCCGCTTCCATATCCGCGAGAATGGCTCGCGGGTCTTCGCTGCGCGGGTTATCACTGGTCAGCACGGCGACATCCGCAGTAGCCGACACCACGCGCGCCATTGCCGCGCGCTTGCCACGGTCACGATCTCCACCACAGCCAAACACGGCAATAAGTCGCCCCGCGGTCTGCGGGCGCAGCGCGGCGAGCACCTGCGCCAGCGCGTCGGGGGTGTGCGCGTAATCGATCACTACCAGCGGCGCATGCTCCAGTCGCAGCGGCTCCATACGGCCGGGCACGGGCCGCAATGTCGCCGCAGCGCGCAGTAGCCCATCGAAGGGAAGACCCGCCTGGGCCGCAGCTGAGAAAGCGGCGAGGAGATTGAGTGCGTTGAAGCGCCCGAGCAGGGGGCATTCAATGACAGCGCGACCCCAGGGGCTGGCGACCCGCAGTCGCAGTCCCGCAGGACCCTGATCCAATTGTAAAAGGGCGACATCGGCCCCGGTCTCTGAGCCGCCATAGCGCAGCACCCTGACCTGGGACGCCAGCTGTGCGGCGATCGTCTCTGAAAAGGGATCTTCGGCGTTGAGAATGGCGGTGCGCAGTCCCGGCATCTGGAACAGCTGTGCTTTCGCCGCCCCGTAGCTGGCCATATCAGCGTGGTAATCGAGATGGTCGCGGGTCAGGTTGGTGAAAATCGCCGTATCAACTTCGACCGCATTCAGGCGACCCTGATGCAGGGCGTGCGAGGAAGCCTCCATACTGACGAAGGGCACTGCCTGGGAGGACCAGTCTGCCAGCGTACCCTGCAGACTGATGGCATCCGGTGTGGTGTGTGTGGCTCGGCGGACTTCCCCATCCAGGGATGCTCCCAGGGTGCCAATGACACCGCAGTCATAGCCGGCGCCGCGCACCAATTGGGCCAGTAGGTGACTGACGGTCGTTTTGCCATTGGTCCCGGTCACCGCCGCGATGTTCAGAAGGCGGCTGGGACGCCCGTAAAAACGACTGGCCAATTCCCCGAGATGCTGGCGAAGATCAGCTACGGCAATACAGGGCAGGGGAGCGTCTGCAACCTCGAAGCCCTTTTCCACCAGCGCCGCTACCGCCCCGGCTTGCGCTGCATCGGCGAGAAAGTTGCGGCCATCGTAGGCATCGCCGCGCAACGCGATAAAGAGAGCCCCAGACCGCAACTCGCGGCTATCAGAACACATACTGCCAAGGGTGATCCGCGGTGCTCCCGGCACCAAGCCTGCGAGCAAATCAGTCAACTCGACGCAGGGCAATGCGGTCGCGCTACCCGGTAGCGTCGCGATGCTCATGGGCGAAGCTCCGCCGGTGCCGCAGCAAACAGGCCCAACTCGCTATTCATGTCGCCCTCGAGCTCATGATCTGCAGGCTGTTCACCGGCCGGTCCGCCCTCCATTCCCTCAAGGACCGGCGGCACACCAAGCAGCCGCAGGGTTTCCCCGGCAACGCTGGCAAACAGCGGCGCCGCCACCGCGCCGCCGCCGTAATCGTCGCCCTTGGGCCGATCGAGTACGACCACCGTCACAAAGCGCGGCGCGTCGATCGGCGCAATGCCTACAAACAGCGCCACATGCTGATCGTCGAGATAGACCCCGCCAGCCACCTTACGCACTGTGCCGGTCTTCCCGCCCACCGCATACCCGTCCACGCGCGCGCGGCGTGCTGTCGCATCATCCCCGGTAACAGCCTCGAGTACCTGACGCACTACCCGGGCCGTGCCCGGATCGAGTACACGCTGCCCGGGGGTCTCCGACACGTCGCGCCGCAACAGCGACAGCTCCGGAAGAATGCCGCCATTGGCAAACACCGCATAGGCGCGCGCTATCTGTAGGGGAGTCGTCTGCATCCCATAACCAAAAGCCAGGGTAACTTTTTCAATCGCGCTCCAGCGCTGCCGCTGCGGAAGCAGTCCAGCACTTTCTCCGGGAAATCCGGTAGACGTCGGCTGACCCATGCCAAAACGCTGGAAAACGTTCCAGATAGGATCCTTGCCGAGGTCCAGGGCAACCTTTGTGATGCCCACCTGGCTGGATTTCTCCACCACCCGCCCAAGGGTGATCTCACCGTAGTCACGCGGATCACGCAGTACCTTGCGGCCCACACGGATGCGTCCCGGATGCGTATCGATAATGGAATCGACGCTATAGCGACCGCTCTCCAGGGCAGCGACCATGGTCAGCGGCTTCATGGTCGAGCCGGGTTCAAAAACATCCGTGAAGGCACGGTTGCGCGTCTCGCTCATGGTGACCGCCGCGCGATTGTTGGGATTGAAGTGTGGGTAACTGGCGCTGGCCAGCACTTCACCGCTATGACTGTCGATGGTGACAATCACACCGGCGGCCGCACCGCTTTGCTGGACGGCCCGCGACAGCTCCCGGTGCTGCACATGCTGCAGCCTCAGGTCGATGGACAGCTGCAGATTGCGCCCCGGGCGAACCGGCTTCACTACGCCGATATCACGGATTGCGTCGCCATGGAGGTCCTTGATGTAGCGCTTCTTCCCCGGGTGGCCACGCAGCCAGTCATCGTAGGCAAGCTCAAGCCCGGCAACCCCGCGACCATCCATATTGGTCATGCCCACCAGCTGCCCGGCCACCTCGCCGGCCGGGTAGAACCGCCGGTACTCGCGCTCGGCGCGGACACCGCTAATGTTGAGCGCCAACACGCGCCGGGCCTCGTCGGGGATCATATGCCGGCGCAGATACATGAACTGGTGCTTGCCGTAGCGCTGTAGTTTGTCGTCGAGTTCTTCCCGGGGAATGGCCAGCGCTGTAGACAACTCATCGAGGCGCTCCGACGTTGCGAGCAGTTCGGGGTTGGCCCAGAGTGAGATAACCGGTGTACTTACGGCGAGGGGCTCGCCCCGGCGGTCCGTGATCAGGCCGCGGTAAGCGGGCAGCTCCGCAGTGCGTACGGCCCGCATGTCACCCTGCTCACGAAGAAAGCCTTCGCCGAGCCAGCCATCAAACACCTGCAAGGTGAGTACGCGTAGCAACAGGAGTGTAAAGAGCAGTACCAGAATCGCCATTACCGTGTAGCTGCGCCCCTGGTAAGTGGCCACATTATTGGGTCGGCGACTCATTGCATCACCAGCCGCATCTGCTCAAGACCCGGTGGGGTGAGTCCGAGAAGCTCGCCGGCCTGCCGCTCGATGCGATGGTGCGAAGCCCAGGTGCTCTGCTCAAGTAGCAGTTGGCTGTACTCTTCCTCCAGATACCAGCGCCGCGCGTCCAGATCCTGCAGCTGCGCATACAGTGCGCGACAGTCGTGGGTGCTTTGAATAACTGCAAATGCACTCAACAGACCCAGTGCCAGGGCGCCAGACAGTAACAGTAGACTCCTCGGCGAGCGCATCAGCTCGTGCGCTCAGCACAGCGCATGATGGCGCTGCGGGCCCGGGGATTCACCGCCAGCTCCGCGTCACTGGCGCGCACGGCCCGGCCGAGGAGTCGCATGCGTTGCCCGCTTTCCACATGGCGTATCGGGAGGCCTCGGGGCAGCTGCGGCCCGCGCACCATATCTCGCAGATAGCGCTTTACGATGCGGTCCTCGAGCGAATGAAAGCTGATCACGACCAAACGCCCGCCGATCGCAAGGAGTGTAAGAGCTGCATCCAGCAAATCGCGCAGGTCGTCCAGTTCCCGGTTGATACGAATGCGTATAGCCTGGAACGACCGGGTAGCCGGGTGCTTGTGTTTTTCCCAGCGCGGGTGCGCTTCTTTAACAATGGCTGCCAGTTGCCCCGTGCGGGTCAGGGGTGCGACCTCGCGTTCGCGAACAATCGCGCCGGCTATGCGGCGCGCGTAACGCTCTTCCCCATAGTCACGCAGTACCGTGATGATTTCCTGCTCGCCCGCCACCGCCAGCCAGTCGGCTGCTGACTCGCCCTGACTGCGATCCATGCGCATATCCAGGGGTCCATCCTGCTGGAAGCTGAAGCCTCGCTCGGCATCATCAAGCTGCGGGCTCGACACCCCGAGGTCAAGAAGGATGCCATCCGCCAGTGGCAGGGAGTGCTCACGAAACTCATCGGGGAGCTGGGTGAAGGAGCCGCGCATAAAACTGAAGCGCGGATCAGCGGCCGCAAATTTCGCCGCGACCTCCTCCGCCGTATGGTCCTTGTCACAGCCCAGCAATCTCCCGGCTGGCCCCAGGCGCTCGAGTATCTCGCTGCTGTGACCCCCGCGACCGAAGGTGCCGTCCACATAGAAGCCAGCGCTGTTGCCTACCAGCGCGTCGACCGCTTCGCGCAACAAGACCGTGTCATGATGGCCGGCCATTCAGAGCGGAAGATTCAGGAGCTCGTCGGGGAGCGGTTCGCCCGCACCGACGTCTTGCAGCGCTTGGTCGCGCTCAATGACCCAGAGGTCCTCAGACCACAGCTCCAACTTGTTACCCTGCCCTACCAGCACCAGGGCCTTATCGAGCTTGGCGTAATCGCGCAGGGACGCGGGGAGTAAAATGCGCCCGTTGGTGTCCAATTGTATATCCGTGGCGTAACCCAGAATCAGTCGCTGGAACTGCTTCACGGCGGGATTCAGGGATGGCAGGCTCTGCAGGGTACGTTCTATACCCTCCCAGCCGGGCAGCGGGTAAACGATCAAACAGGGAGACTGGGTATCAATAGTGACAACGATTTGGCCTTCGCATTGCTCCAACAACGGCTCACGTTGGCGCAAAGGTATCGCTAGGCGCCCCTTTGCATCCATATTGATGTGCTGCACACCACGGAACACCGCTACTACTCTCCTGAACTCCGGCTAAATCCACAAAAAGCCAGAATTCTCCACATTTCCCCACTGGCGGACACTATAGGGCCGCCAAAAAGGGCAAGTCAAGGCAGCAGTAAAGAAAAAACCCTGCCATTTCAGTGCATTAGAGTATCAATCTGAACATATCCGAGAGCAGGCAGCGGAGTAATAATTGGCGTAAAGAGTTGCAAAAACAGGCCTCTATGAGCCGCTCTTAAGCATTTACTTTAATTACTGTTGTACGTTTTATGTACAGAATAAGCCTTAAGCGAGGTCCGTCCAGAGCCGGCTGTGAATTGCCGCAGCGCAGACGCGCGATATTCGCCTGGGGAAATCCTGATAATTGCGCAACGCACGCCAAATTCGGGACACACCAAACAGCGCCATGGCCCGGGCCATGAATAAAAGACGAAGGAAAAAACAGAAAAAAAGGAGTTGGCCGATAAGCCGGGTTCTGTCGTGAACGATCATTCATCTGCGACAGACGTCACCGCCTGCCTGTAGCGACCTACCCGAATCCACTGCGGGCAGCAGCCGACGGATTCCTATTTGGTCTTGCTCCGAGTGGGGTTTACCATCGCCACGCCTGTTGCCAGCCGCGCGGTGCGCTCTTACCGCACCTTTTCACCCTTACCTGCCGCATCTTCCGAACAAACGAAAAACTCGACGGGCGGTATCCTTTCTGCTGCACTTTCCGTAGGCTCGCGCCCCCCAGGCGTTACCTGGCACTCTGCCCTATGGAGCCCGGACTTTCCTCCGAAACGCTTGCGCGCCCAGCGATCGCCTAGCCAACTCCGCGTGCAGCGTAGCGATGCAAGGTCCGCAGCGCAAGCTCCGCGTACACCTCAGACCCCGCGCTGCTCCAGCAGGTAGTCGTAGAGCTGGCTTTTACGCAGACCCGAGTAATCGGCAAGCAAGGCGGCCGCACGCTTGGGCGGCATATGCTCGGCCATGGCGACCAGCAGCGTGCCCAGGGCCGGCTCCACTGCCGCCGCAGGCGTCTGCGCAGCGGGCCCCAGCAGCAGCACAAGTTCCCCGCGACGCTGGTTCGGATCAGCATCTACCCAGTCCCGCAGTTCCCCGAGCGTTCCGCGGCGGATCGTTTCAAAGGTCTTGGTCAGCTCCCGCGCAATAGCGGCCTCGCGATGCTCGCCGATAATCTCCCGCATATCCTCCAAAGTGGCCTGGAGTCGATGTGGCGCCTCGTAGAGGATCAACGTGAGCGGACTGGCAGCCAGCGCCTCAAGACGACGGCGTCGCGCCTCCCGGCGGTTCGGCAAAAAACCCTCAAAGGCGAATCGGTCGCTGGGCAATCCGGCGGCGGAGAGCGCCGCTATCGCCGCGCAGGCGCCGGGAACCGGCACGACCCGCCCACCCGCATCCTGCACCGCCCGCACCAGGCGATAGCCCGGGTCAGAAACCGTGGGCGTGCCCGCATCACTAACCAGCGCCACGCTGCCGCCCTGGACGATGCGCTCCACCAGAGCAGCTGCTACCGCAGGTCCACTGTGCTCGTGATACGGCTGCAGGTGGCGCTCTATGCCCTCGTGGCTCAACAATTGGCCGGTTCGACGTGTATCCTCCGCAGCGACCACATCGACGTCCGCGAGAACCTGCAGCCCGCGCCGTGACATATCACCGAGATTGCCGATCGGGGTCGAAACGATGTAAAGCGCCGGTTCCAAGCTTAAGAGGTTTCCGTGTAAGGGGTGGGGGCTTTGCTTATCAAGCGAGGGCGCCTTCCCTATAATGCGCTCGCAGCCGCGCACAAGTTCGCGGCACCAGTCACGAGGATAGCATGGAGACGCAGCGGCGCCGGGCGCCCTTCACCACGGCCATCACAGTGTGCGCGGCGCTCGCCGGCACGCTGCTGAGCGCTTGTAGCTCAGCACCCGGCAGCCTGCCGGGCCGCCCCGGTTTTCCGGGCGAGTCCCCCGGGGTGGCCGGGGAAGAAACTGGCAACGGCGCGAGCTATCCCGATGGCCAGTTTCCCCTGCCCGCAGATGACGCGGATTACGCACTCTTTGACGCTGTCCGCGAGGCGCTGCAGCGCGGCGACTGGCTCGCGGCAACCCTTGCTCTGCCGCATCCGGCAGCCGCGCCCATATTCGCGGAGGCCCCGGAGGCCAATCAATCAGTCGAACTGTGGATCCGTTATTACCAGGCGCGCATCGCCTGGCTACGCGGGGATCTGCCCGCGCACGGGGCGCTGCTTGAGACGCTGGCAGCCGTAGAGCCGGGATCGGTGCTGGCTCGGGAACTGCTCCTGCACCAGCTCAAAATAAGCCAGCTTGCCGGCACCGCCAGCGACAGCGTTACCCTGAATCTCGCCCTCGCGCGCATGGGCGGTCATCCCGATCACCCAGGCGCCGATGGTGAAAAAGCGCTCTGGTCCGCCGTGCAGAAACTGGATACGGCGGAGATAACGGAGCTTCGCGAGCTCCGTGACCCGGAGCTTGATGGCTGGCTTGATCTCGCCGCCGCCAACCGCAGCGGCCTCGCTTCGGCGCTCTCCGCCTGGGGCGCGCAGTATTCCGGGCATCCTGCACAGAAGCGCGCCGAGCGCCTGCAGAACGCAGCCGCAAGCGATATAGGCACTACGCAGGTCGCCCTCTTAGTGCCGCTCTCCGGCCCACTACAGGCCGCCGGGGATGCCGTTAGCAGGGGGTTTATGGCCGCCTACTACACGAATCCGCAGGACGCCATCACAGTCGATATCCTCGACACCGGCCGCTATGCCTCCGTTCAGGAAGCCTATGCCGCCGCAACATTACGCGGCGCAAAGGTCGTGATCGGTCCTCTGGGGAAACACCCGGTTGCTGAACTTGCCGCGCAGGCCGCACTGCCCGTACCGCTGCTGACACTGAACCGAGCCGACACAGAGCCGCTGCTGGCAGGCGAGCCAGGGATCGCACTCCCCTCGCCGCAGTCCCACGGCACTGATCAGGAACTGCCAAAGACTGCACCCTTTGCCAACCTGAACCCGCGACTCCTGCAGCTGTCGCTCGCGCCAGAGGATGAAGCAGTACAGCTCGCCGCGCGCGCCTTTGCAGACGGCGGGCGGCGCGCGCTGCTTATCTATCCGCAGGGCAGCTGGGGTGAGCGTATGGAAAGCGCTCTGCGGCAACGTTGGGCGAGCCTGGGCGGCCAGATTCCCGCACAGGCGCAATTTGGCAGCGCCGGCACGCACTCGGAGAGTGTTCGGGACGCCCTTGGGCTCGATGCGAGTGCTCAGCGCAGTCGCAGGTTGCAGGTGCTCTTCGGAGAATCCCTGGAAGCTCCAGGCCGTCGCCGCGAGGACCTCGACGTGATATTCCTGCTCACCAGGAACAGCAGTGATGCGCGCTCCCTCAAACCGCTGGTCAACTATCACTATGCGGGAGATCTGCCTGTATACGCCCTGTCGTCGGCGGACACGGGAAGCAATGACCCCACTCTCAACCGCGACCTCGGTGGGATGCGCATGCTGGTGATGCCCTGGCGACTGCAGGACCGACTGCCCGGCCTGGAGAGCGCAGCTGCCGCCGGCAGCTATGCGGGGCTACACGCACTCGGCGCTGATGCCTATCACCTGGCGCGACGCTGGCACCTGATGGCAAGCGGCGGCGGATCTCTCTACGAGGGTCTGACGGCCACCCTGAGCAGCTCTGCGCGAGGGATTCTGCAGCGCGAACTGAAAATGGCTGAATTCGACCGAGGCCGATTGCGCCCCCGCTGACCTACACTGATTCCGTCTGACAGCGACCAGGGACGGTGCGTAGATGCTCGACGGAAATGACTATGAGGCACGCAGCGCGCGCTTGCTGCGCGACTATGGGATGACAATCCTGGCGCGGCAATACCGTTGTCGGCTCGGGGAGGTGGATCTTATCGCCTGCGACGAGCATCGACTACTGTTCGTTGAAGTTCGAGCGCGGCGGCACCGCAGCCACGGTGGCGCTGCGGCCTCCGTAGACCGTAGAAAGCAGTGTAAACTGGCGCGGTGCGCCGCGGTATTCCTCAGTCGTAACCCGGAGTGGCAACATCTGCCCTGCCGTTTCGATGTAATCGCCTGGGAACCGGTCAATCTGTTTCCCGGCGACGACGATATTCTGGAAGCGCGCTGGATACAGGCCGCGTTTCTCGCCTGAGCCAGTACAGATGACCCGTGCCGCCAGGAATAGCAACTAAACACAGCAATCAGGCCTAGCAGCCGGACATTGCAACCGGGACCCAGAAAGCAGATGGATGGTTACGCACGCATCGCCAGCGTATTTCACCAGCGCATCGACAATATTGCCGGCGCAGTGGACAGCATGGCTCCGGCGCTTGAGGAGGCCAGCAACGCACTCCTGCACGCAGTGTTGAGCGACCGGCGGATAATCGTTCTGGCCTGCGGCGTGGATTTCGCCCTGGGCGCTCACGTGGCTGCGGAACTGCGCACGCCCCGGGGAACCGGCCCGGCACTTCCGGCCATCCATCTGGGCAGCAGCTGCGCTGGTGCGGCGACTCCTGAGGGCGCAGAGAGCGTCCCCCTGTGGCGCGACCTGCGCACTCTGTCACGGGATGGCGATGCCATTATCTGCATTGATACGACACCCGGGGCGACTGTTGCGCAACTGGCCGTGCACCTGGCGGGACAACGAAACCTTGTGCCTGTGACACTGTCAGAGTCTTCTGAATTGCAGGGCTGCAGTGTTGCACTCCCGGGTGACACCCCCGCCCTGCGCAGCGAACTCGCCCTGATGGCAATGCACTGCCTGCAGGAACTGATTGGTCAGGCCATGCTGGGGGAATAATGGACGTTACCGCGCGCCGAGAAAGAACAGGCTGTGTGTTGCTACTGCTGCTGGCCTGCACGTTGAGCAGTGGCTGCGGAAGCATGCTCGCCGCAATGAACTCAAACGCGATGGATGATGATCCTGGTGAGCGCACCTTTGCCCAGCGCATTGCCGATGAATCGATCGAGACCAAGGCGATGGTGAACCTGCACGCGGCCGACGAGGGCTTCGATGAGGCACACCTCGTTATCCAGAGTTACAACGGCTACGTGCTGGTGGCAGGACAGGTGCCCGCTGAATCACTACGCCAAAAAACCAATGATGTGGTGCGCAAAATCAGGGACGTGCGGCGTATCTACAACGAGTTGGAGGTAGCGGCCGCTAGTTCAACCATGACCCGGGCATCCGATTCATGGATTTCCAGCAAAGTGAAAACCTTCCTGCTGGCGGGCAGTGCCACGCCGGGCCTGCGCGTCAAAGTTGTTACCGAGGATGGAGTGGTCTACCTGTTGGGCATGGTCAGCGGCGAAGAGGCAGACCGCATCGCGGCAGAAGCCGCCGACGTATCGGGCGTGCAGCGTGTCGTGCGCCTGTTTGAACTGATCGACTGACACCTGTTATTGCGCTTACTGCCAGCTGGTCGCAGGCGGCCTATTTGACCACTGTCAGGCTGGGTTTGCGTGCGGGTCGCAGCGGCGTGGGTGCCGAGCCACCGTCATCCGGCGACGAATCGCCCTCTTCCTCCGGCTCGAAGGCCATACCCTGCCCATTCTCACGCGCGTAAACACCGAGAATCGCGTTCATGGGCACAAACACATCGAGCGGCCGCCCACCAAAACGTCCATTGAAACTGACAAATTCATCGCCCAGCTGCAACTCGATAACAGCGGCTGGCGAGAGGTTCAGTACTATCTGGCCATCCTTCACGAACTGCGTGGGAACATCCACTCGCGGCAATGTAGCGTCGACAATAACGTGCGGCGTGCAGTCATTCTCAACAATCCACTCGTAGAGCGCGCGCAGCAGATAAGGTCGACTGGAGTTCACAGCGGTTCCCTTCTTCGCCGCGCGCTAAAGACGCATCTCGCGCTCGTGCTCCGTGAGGCTCTGCTGAAACGACTCACGCCTGAAGAGCGTGTCCATATAGGCGAACAACGGCTTGGACTGCTTGCTCGGCCTGATATCGATGCCCAGTGACGGCAAACGCCAGAGAATGGGAGCAATGCAGCAGTCAACCAGGGTGAATTCATCACTCATGAAAAACGGCTTCTCACCAAAAATCGGTGCAATCGCCATGATGCCCTCGCGCAATTCCTTAACGGAACGCTTGACCACATTATCGCTGCGCGAGTGCTGTATAGATTCAATCAGCGCGCACCAGTCACGCTCTATGCGATGCATAAACAGCCGGCTTTCGGCGCGCGCCACCGGATAGACCGGCAACAACGGCGGGTGTGGAAAACGCTCGTCGAGATACTCCATCATTACGCGGGTCTCGTAGAGCGACAGCTCTCTGTCGACCAGAGTCGGCAGGGAGTTGTAGGGGTTGTGATCGGCCAGTTCCCGCGGCGGGTGGGCGGCATCGACGTCGATAATCTCGGCGGTCACCCCCTTCTCGGCAAGAACTATGCGGACGCGGTGGCTGTAGTGTGAAGTTGGATCAGAGTAGAAGATCATGGAAAAGCATAGGCCCGTAGTAGTGTTACTTGGTAGGAACAACCACGCCCGCAGCACTGTTGCCGCGGGCGCCAGGAACCCCCGTATGCGTACCCGCCAGCAATGGCGGGCCCGGGAATCTGACTGCTAAATCGTCTGGATTGCGAGTGTATACCGATCTTGCTCTCGCCGCGGGCCCAGACACCCGATCTTAATGCACGTCTTTCCAGTACTCGCGATCGAGAAGCGTCGCAAAAACAAAGAATACCGCAATAAACAGCAGCACATAAATTCCGATACGCTGACGATCTGCACGCATGGGCTCAGCCACGTAGGCGAGAAAATTCACCAGATCGTAAACCGTCTCGTCAAACTCATCGCTGCTCATAAGGCCTTCCTCGGCAACCACCAGCTTACCGCAGGCATCCTGATGCTCCGCAACCGCTGTGCCGGACAGGGGCTCCACATGGCCCTCCTCGGAGGTAGATGCACACTCGGCTAAACCCTGCAGTTCGAGAAGCACGTGCGGCATCCCCACGTTCGCAAAGACCTTGTTGTTCACCCCGTAGGGGCGCGTATCGTCGCGGTAGAAGTTCTTCAGGTAGGTGTATAGCCACTCCGGTTGTCGCGCGCGGGAAATCAGCGTCAGGTCAGGTGGCGGCGCGCCGAACCACACCTTCGCCCGATCTTTGTCCATGGCATTCTCCATGAGCGCGCCGGGGTTCATGGAGGGGTCAAAAATCAGGTTGCCGTGCATCATATCCGCGGGAATGCCCAGATCGTCGGCCAAGCGGTTATAGCGAGCGTATTGCAGCGAGTGGCAGCCCATACAGTAGTTCATGTAAACCTTCGCCCCGTTTTGCAGCGAAGGTTTATTGCCGATATCGAGATCGATTTCATCGCAGGGCATTGCACCGCAGTCGAAGTTCGATTCGGCACCCACCACCTTGAGCGGGATAAATATCAGCACAAGGATCAGCGCCAATCCGGCGAGGGAGCCCAGCACGCCGATGCCGCCGTCCATGGTCACGCGCTCAGGCACGGGCTTGACCTTGTCCATGCTGCTCCAGATCGGCATGAACAGGA
>JBLIIW010000013.1:0-36050 GCA_047635315.1 Halieaceae bacterium
GGCCGACATGTATCCAGAAACGGTCCGTGCCTGCATTAAATATCAAGGATCTCTAGCTTCGGGCAGCTTATTGAAATCGTAGGGACAAATGCATCTTGGAGAAAAACGGGGAGAAAAACGGGGACAGACCACGATTAAATACTTTTGCGGTGGCGCCACATCCGGAAAAACGGGGACAGACCACGATTAAATACTTTTGCGGTGGCGCCACATCCGGGCCCGCGCGACCCGGCGCCGCGCCAAAAAAGAACGCAGCCCGCAATTGAGTGATCAGTACTGTTCTTAATTGTGGTCTGTCCCCAATAGTCTCCCCAATAGTCTCCCCAATAGTCAATTGTGGTCTGTCCCCAATAGTCATGAAATGGGCCATCAATTAGGTGTACTGCCCCCGAATTACTGAATGTTAAGGCGATAAACCTTCGCCGCCGTGCGTGAGAAGAGGGCGTCTTTCTCGTCCTCGGAAAAGCCTGCGACCAGTTTCTTCATGGCGTTGTAGTACACCGTGTAGGAAACCGACATGCGGTCCACGGGAAAGTTACTCTCGAACATGCAGCGCTCGGCGCCGAAGCAGTCCAGCGCGTGCCGGTACCAGTCTCCCTGTGCAGCGATGAGTTCATCGGAAGAGGGTGGCCGCTCGGCGAGGTGCCAGGCAAAGCCATTGTCGGGCATGGCCAGACCGCCAAGTTTGAGAAACACGTTGGGGCACTCGGCCAGCTCGCGCATCTCTCGCTGCCACTGGGGAAGCAGGCTGTCGCGTTTACCTGCAAAAGACCCTACACCCAGCGGTGTGCTGAAGTGATCCAGCACCATCACGGTGTCCGGACAGGCTCGAGCGAGCTCAATGTAATCCCGGAGTTGGTAGTGGTACTGCCATGTGTCATAGGACAGGCCGCGCGCGCCAAGGCGCTGGACCCCGGCCCGAAACTCCGGCAGCCGGTACAGGTCCGCGGGTGCCGGCCCGGGTATCAGCATCTGCTCCCGATCTTCCTCGCGGGCACTGGCACCGGCGTGGCGGATACCCTTGAAGAAGTCGCCGGCCAGTTCTATATGTTTATCCAGCGTTGCATCCAGGTTTTCGCCCAGGCACAGGTCCACATGACCGACCATGGCCAGGATCGGCGCACCGAGGCTCAGCTCGGTGATGCGGGCCGCCTGGGCGAGCACATACTCGGTCTCGCCCAGGGATTTCTCCTGTTCCGGACCGTCCTCCCGATAGCAGGTGCTGCACTCCATGAATACAGTGCCGATGACGTTGTGGCCGGCACCGGTATCCAGCACTAGTTCGTCGACGTTGTAGATGTCACCCATCACCTCGGGCCACAGGTGGTGGTGCGGATCGATGATTGCTCGCTCCGGGTCGATGATCGGCTCGTCGACCTGGGCCAGCCAGGCGGCCTGGTTCTCGTGAAAGATGTCCATGCCAGTGTCTCCTTATTGCTGTTGTCTGGCGGGTTGTGTACGCCTGATTGGCGCCATGAAAAACGGCCTCATGTTAGAGGCCGTTGGGAATGTTGCAAGTCGCTATTCTTCTAAAGCTATAGCTGAATTTATCAGGCATCCATGTGGTGCATTGTTCGGGACGCAAGCCACTCCCCGGGTAGCTATTCGCGCGACGCCCGCGCATAGCTACGCGGGCAGCGGCTCGCTTGCGAGGACAACTCCCGCGTCGGTGTATTTAAACCCGCTCCAACACCGTGGTAATCCCCTGACCCAACCCAATACACATGGTGGCTATGCCGAGGGTTTGATCACGATCCTGCATCACGGTGAGCAGGGAGCCGGTGATGCGGGTCCCGGAGCAGCCGAAGGGGTGACCTAGGGCGATAGCGCCGCCGTGTACGTTGACCTTGTCCTCCATGTCGTCGAGAAGTTCCAGGTCCTTCAGCACCGGTAGGGCCTGAGCGGCAAAAGCCTCGTTAAGCTCGACCATTTCGATGTCCTGCATGGTCAGCCCCAGCTTTTTGAGCGCCTTGCGAGTGGAGGGTACCGGACCATAACCCATAATCGAGGGGTCGACGCCGGCGGTGGTCATGGCGTTGATTTTGGCGATCGGCTGCAAGCCGAGGGCCTGGGCTTTCTCGTAAGACATCACCAGCATCGCAGAGGCGCCATCGGAGATCTGCGACGACTGTCCCGCCGTCACCGTGCCGCCTTGCGGGTTAAACGCCGGGGCCAACGCGGCGAGGCTCTCCAGCGTCGTTTCCGGGCGAATGGTTTCATCGCGTTCCACGGCAATCAGTGCGCCCTGCGCGTCATGGCCCTCTACGGGAATGATTTCGCGCGCGAACTTGCCCTCTTCGGTGGCCTTGTGCGCCAGCTGGTGCGAGCGCACACCCATCTTGTCCTGATCCTCGCGGCTCACGCCGTGCATCAGCGCCAGGTATTCGGCGGTCATGCCCATCATGCCGGCTGCCTTGGCAACGTTCAGGCCCATGCGCGGGTTGATGTCGACATCATCCATCATCGGCAGGTGTCCGAGGTGCTCAACTCCCCCCACCAGATAGACATCCCCCAGGCCCGCCTGGATGTAAGCCCCGGCTGTGTGCAGGGCCGACATGGAGGATCCACACAGGCGATTCACGGTCTGCGCCGGGATCGTGAACGGCAACTGTGCACGCAGTACCAGCAGGCGCGCGAGGTTCATGCCCTGTTCACCGCGTTGCAGTACGCAGCCCCAGATCAGGTCGTCAATTTCTGTCGGGTCAAGTTTGTCGTTGCGGGCCAACAGGCCCTGTATTACCGCTACGGATAAATCATCGGCGCGCACGTTGCGGAAGCAGCCATTCTTTGAACGACCCATGGCGCTGCGGGCGTAGTCGACAATCACCGCGTCTCTTGCATTGATAGTCATTACAGTTCTCCTTGCGTCGCGGCGCTTAGTAGTAGGTCTCGCCGGCAGCGAGTTTGGCGCGCATACCGTCGGTCAATTCGTAGGACTTGCCCAGGGCAGCAAACTTCGCCGACTGCTCAGCGATGTGCGCAAGGCCCACCGTATCCATCCAGCGGAACACCCCGCCGCGGAAGGGTGGGAAGCCAAGGCCGTAAAGCAGGGCCAGGTCGGCCTCGCTGGCGGATCCGACGATACCTTCTTCCAGGCAGCGCGCCAGTTCCGTACACATGGGAAGCATCATGCGGGCAATGATGTCTTCGCGATCGAACTCCCGGCGCTCCGCGCAGATAGGTGCGAGGAGCTCGTAGGATTCCTGGGAAACGACTTTTTTCGGCTTGCCACGCTTGTCGGTGACGTACTCGTAAAAGCCCTTGCCATTCTTCTGTCCCAAACGATCATTCTCGAACATGACTTCTGTCGGCGTCTTGAAATCCAGCAGCATGCGATCGGGGAAGCCTTCGGCCATAACGCCACCGGCGTGTACCCCGGTGTCGATGCCGACCACATCCGTGAGGTAGGCGGGACCCATGGGCCAGCCCCAGCGCTCCATGACTTTATCCACCGCCTGAAAGTCCGCGCCGTCGCGTAGCAGTTTGGAGAAACCGTCGAAGTAGGGGAACAGTACCCGGTTGATCAGGAAACCCGGGCAGTTGTTTACGACAACGGCCTTCTTGCCCATGCGATTGGCATAGGCAACGGTTCGCGCGATGGCGTTGTCCGACGTCTTCGCACCGCGAATGATCTCCACCAGCGGCATCGCATGCACGGGGTTGAAGAAGTGCATACCGCAGAAGTTTTCCGGGCGCTCCAGCGCTTCCGCGAGGAAGTCGATAGAGATCGTGGAGGTGTTCGAGGCCAGCACGGCGTCCCGATCGATATGCTTTTCGGTCTCAGCCAGCACGGCGTGCTTTACTTTGGGGTTCTCAACGACCGCCTCGACAATGATGTCCACGCTGTCGAAACCCTCGTAGCTGAGCGTCGGGTCTATGCTGTTGAGTGCCTCGCCCATCTCGGCGGCGCTCATGCGCCCGCGGGACACGCGCTTGGCGAGGAGCTTGTTGGCTTCCGCAAGGCCCAGGTCGAGGCCATCCTGTGCGATATCCTTCATCTTGATGGGAACACCTTTGAGGGCGCTTTGATAGGCGATACCGCCGCCCATAATCCCGGCGCCCAGAACCGCGGCGCGGGCGACGGGCTTGTCGGCTTTCTTTGCCCAGCCCTTGGCCGTCTTGGATAGCAGCTGGTCCGATAGAAAGACGCCGACCAGAGCTGCGGCAACGTCTGTGGCAGCCAGTTCCGCGAAGCCCGCGGCCTCGACCTGCAATGCGTCTTCAAGATGCATGCCGCGCGCGGCTTCAATGACCTCGACAACCTTCAGGGGGGCGGGGTAATTTTTCCCGGCTTGCTGGGCGATCATTCCCTTGATGGTGAAAAAGGCCATCATCGCCTCGGTGTCGTTCAGCGGCAGGGGCGAGCTCTTGGCCTTGCGGCGACCCTCGATATCGAGCTTGCCCGCCATGGCGGATTCCAGCGTTGCCACGGACACATCATGCAATTGCTCTGCTGGGGCAATTGCGTCTACGGCGCCGGCCTTGAGCGCGGCGTTCGCGTTTTGCTCTTTGCCCGTTGCCATCCACATCACGGCTTCATCTACGCCGATAATGCGTGGCAGGCGCACGGTGCCGCCCCAGGCGGGAAGGATGCCGAGCTTGGTCTCCGGTAGACCCACTTTTGCTGCTGTGCTCATGACCCGCAGGTCACAGGCCAGACACACTTCGAATCCGCCGCCCATGGCAAAGCCGTTGATAACGGCGACCGTGGGATACGGCAGGTTCTGCAGGCGATTGAAGTTGCGGTTGTTGTGGGCGGTGAACCCCTGCAGGTCCTCTGATGCCGCGCCAAACAGGCTGGTGAACTCGGTGATGTCCGCGCCGACGATAAATACCGGCTTGCCACTGGTGACCAGCAGGCCACGTACATCCTGCTCGCCTCCCAGTGCGTCCAGTGCTTCGGTGAGGCACTCGACGGTGAGTTGATTGAATTTGTTGACCGACTCTCCCTGAAGGTCGAACTGCATCTCGAGTATGCCCTTGTCGTGACGACGGAGCGTGATCGCATCGCTCTGGTAGATCATGGCGTGATTCCTGTGAATCTGTGGTGGGTGTCTGCGCACGGCAGACGGTAGCCGGTCGCTCTAATGCATTTCCCCGCGGGGTTGCTGATGCCGCGGTGCCGCAGGCTTTAGTCCGCCTGTTGCAGCGCGCTTGTGCCAGCGCCCGATTGTACGGCGAGCATGATCGCTGTGCATGTGTTCACTGTCAATATATGGCTGTTTGCAG
Source organism: Halieaceae bacterium (assembly GCA_047635315.1). Classification (GTDB taxonomy): domain Bacteria; phylum Pseudomonadota; class Gammaproteobacteria; order Pseudomonadales; family Halieaceae; genus Congregibacter. The sequence continues at coordinate 5,230 of JBLIIW010000013.1, forward strand.
TGAAGGGTTGCTCAGGTCGCAGCGATACCGATTGCCTGTCGGTGCTCCCGCTGATGGAGGACGATGTCCATGACTGTTTTCAGCACTACCAGCACGGTCAGCAAAAGCAGTGGTTGCCCCAAGGCCATGACGGCGAATCCGCCGGCGATGACGGCTATATGCAGAACCACGATACGTTTGTAGGGAGCAGACATGAGGGCATTGACCGTTGTTGCCTCTCTCTCCCCGGCCATCAGAAAGTTGCTGACAAAGGAGTAGCCGTGGCTGACGAACAAGCCGAGGAAGGCCACGATCCATTCCCGTGGTGCCAGAGCAAGCACTTGTTCGACGACATCGAAGAGCAACTGGATAAAAACCAGAAACAGCGGCCAGGGCCCGTCGTTGCCTATGTCTGCCGGCGCGTCGAACAACAGGGCAATAATAAAGAAGCCGTGCACAGCACAGAAACCGCCGTAATGAATCAGGAAGAACAGTGATGGGAACACCGCCGCAAGGCCGCCGGTGCTGCCCATCTTTAGAATATTGTAAAAGCCGATGATCAGGTTTTCTGACCAGTAGAGCACCACCAGGGTCCCCACATCCCAATCAAACAGCAGTACCCCGAAAGGGCGGCACCAGGTTGGCGGCGACCAGCAGGGCGAGGTTAAGGTTGCGGCGTAAGCCGTCGTACGATGATGGGTTCTGGTCGGTGTGCGGCTCAGTCACAGTGCCTATACCCGGTTTGCGCCAGTCTCACCAGGCTAATGCAGCGTTCTTCCCGGGCGCATGGCGTCGCGAATCTCTGATTCAGGCGCCAGAGGCTGCTTCTGCACGAAATTTCGCAGACGACCCACCACGCTATTCATCACGTCGATGGTCTGGCTTATCTGATCGAGTGCCAGCAGTATCGTTTCGTGCTCGCTTCGCTCGGGTGTGTTGGCCGGGCTGTCTTCGCGATCTTTATCGTCCATTAGTGGCCTCCCCGTGAAGTGAGCATTACTCCCAAGACAGCGCACCGCCTGTCTGGTATTCGATGACCCGTGTTTCGAAGAAATTTTTCTCTTTGCGCAGGTCCATGATTTCACTCATCCAGGGGAAGGGGTTCTGGGCCCCGGAGAACTGCTCCGGCAGGCCCAGCTGCGATAGGCGCCGGTTGGCGATGAACTGTAGATATTCCTCCATCATCGCCGCGTTCATGCCGAGCACCCCCCGTGGCATGGTGTCGCGGGCGTATTCGATCTCCAGCTGCGTACCCTCGAGAATCATTTGAATGGCTTCCTGCTTGAAAGCCTCGGTCCACAGGTGCGGATTCTCCATCTTGATCTGGTTGATTACATCAATGCCGAAGTTCAGGTGCATGGATTCATCGCGCAGGATGTACTGGAACTGCTCGGCGACCCCGGTCATTTTGTTGCGCCGGCCCATGGACAGAATTTGCGAAAAACCGCAGTAGAAGAAAATGCCTTCGGTTACAGCATAAAATCCGATCAGGTTCCGCAGCAGCGTCTGGTCCGCTTCGTAGGTGCCAGTATTGAAAGTGGGATCGGACAGCTCATGGGTGTGACTGAGGCTCCAGGCGGCCTTGCGGGCTACGGAGGGCACTTCCCGGTACATGTTGAATACCGCGCCCTCATCCATGCCCAGGGATTCTATACAGTATTGGTAGGCGTGCGTGTGAATAGCCTCCTCAAAGGCCTGCCGCAGCAGGTATTGCCGACACTCCGGATTGGTTATGAGGCGGTAGACTGCCAGTACGAGGTTGTTCGCCACCAGAGAGTCGGCGGTGGAAAAGTAGCCCAAGCTACGCAGTACGATGCGACGCTCGTCTTCGCTCAGGCCCTGTGGGTCCTTCCAGGTTGCCACGTCGGCGGTCATGTTGACCTCCTGGGGCATCCAGTGGTTCGCGCAGCCATCGAGATACTTCTGCCATGCCCAGTCGTACTTGAAGGGCACCAGCTGGTTGAGGTCCGCGCGGCAGTTGATCATCGCCTTTTCGTCAATAGACACGCGCGATGCGCTCGACGCCAGATCATCAAGACCCATGGCAGCGTCGAGCTTGCGCAGGTTCTCCTGAGCCACTTCGAGGTTGCTTTGCGGGGTTTTTGCCGCGCCGGAGCCTGTGTTGGCCGCTGTTGGCATATCCCCACTCGGCGTTGCGCTTGCTGCGCTCGCCTGGTTGGCAGCAGCTACCGTCACGGCGTCGGCGCCAGCCGGCTCCACTATTTGTGGCTCTGCTATTTGTAGCGGCGCGGGGTCAATGCCCATGGCGCTGTCATCAGCGGCGTCGACATCGCCAACAGCGCTCGCAGAACCCCACACTGCATTCCCCGGGGAAGGCGCCGCTTCCTCCGCGTGATAGTCGTCCCAGTTCAACATATGCTCACTCCTTGTAGCGCCCGGTGGTTCTTTGTGGCGCTTCTAATCCGTGGCGACTCTTTCGTCACCTTTATGTTTTCCTCGCAGTGCTCTTCGCCCGTCATGCGCGGGCCTTGTCGAGTTATTTACTGACAGGCTTCGCAGTCGGGTTCATCGATCGAGCAGGCCTTGGGAACTGGCGCCGGTACACCCGATGCCGTGGAACCCGATGACACAGCGTTGAGTTGGCCCGTATCAATAGTCGATTTTTCCGTGCTCGTAGCCGCGAGCGAGCGCAGGTAGTAGGTCGTTTTCAGCCCGCTGTACCAGGCCATTCGATAGGTGATATCGAGTTTCTTACCGCTGGCGTTGTTGATATACAGATTCAGCGACTGCGCCTGATCGATCCACTTCTGCCGGCGGCTGGCACACTCCACGATCCACTTGGGTTCCACCTCAAAGGCATTGGAGTAGATGTTGCGAAGGCCTTCGGGAATACGTTCGATGGCCTGCACGCTGCCGTCGTAGTATTTGAGGTCGTTGACCATCACACCATCCCACAGCCCCCGGGTCTTCAGATCCGCCACTAGGTAGGGGTTTACCACCGTGAACTCGCCGGAGAGGTTCGATTTGACGTAGAGGTTCTGGTAAGTCGGCTCAATGGATTGCGACACGCCAGTTATGTTGGCAATGGTCGCCGTGGGCGCGATGGCCATCACGTTTGAGTTGCGCATGCCGCGACCCTTGACGCGTTGGCGCAGGGTGTCCCAGTCCATGGTCATGGAGCGGTCTACCTTGATGTAGTCGCTGCCGCGCTCGTCGACGAGTCGCTCAAGGGAGTCGATGGGCAGAATACCCTGGCTCCACAGGGATCCTTCGTAGCTCGAGTAGGGACCGCGCTCTGCCGCCAGTTCGCTGGACGCTTCGATGGCAAAGTAGCTGATGGCTTCCATGGACTGGTCCGCAAAGGTGACCGCCTTTTCGGAGCCGTAGGCCATGTGCTGCTTGTAGAGGGCATCCTGAAAACCCATGAGACCGAGCCCTACGGGACGGTGACGGAAGTTGGAGTTGCGCGCCGTGTCGACAGAGTAGTAGTTAATGTCGATGACGTTATCGAGCATACGCATTGCCGTGCGCACGGTGGCGCGCAGCTTCTCCACATCGAGGCCGTTCTCATCGACGTGTTGTGGAAGGTTGACGGAGCCAAGGTTACAAACAGCGATTTCGTCGGCGCTGGTATTGAGCGTGATTTCTGTACACAGGTTTGATGAGTGCACCACGCCCGTGTGCTGCTGGGGACTGCGCAGATTGCAGGGGTCCTTGAAGGTCATCCAGGGATGCCCCGTTTCAAACAGCATGCCGAGCATTTTTCGCCACAGGTTTTGCGCCTTCATGGTCTTGTGAAGCTTGAGCTCCCCACGCGCCGCCATGTCCTCGTATTCCGCGTAACGCTTTTCAAAAGCCCGTCCGTAAAGATCGTGGAGGTCCGGGGCATCATTCGGCGAGAACAGGGTCCAGTCACCGTTGTCAAAGACGCGCTTCATGAATAGGTCGGGAATCCAGTTCGCTGTGTTCATATCGTGAGTTCTGCGCCGGTCGTCGCCGGTGTTCTTGCGCAGTTCTACAAATTCCTCGATATCCATGTGCCAGGTTTCAAGGTAGGAGCACACGGCGCCTTTGCGCTTGCCGCCCTGGTTAACGGCGACCGCAGTGTCGTTGACAACTTTGAGGAAAGGCACGACGCCCTGGGACTTGCCGTTGGTACCCTTGATATAGGAGCCCAGGGCCCTAACGGGGGTCCAGTCATTGCCGAGTCCGCCCGCGAACTTCGACAGCATGGCGTTGTCCTGTATGGCACCGTAGATGCCATACAGATCGTCCGGCACCGTTGTGAGGTAGCAGGAAGACAGCTGTGGGCGCAGGGTCCCGGCATTGAACAAGGTGGGTGTAGAACTCATATAGTCGAAGGATGAGAGCAGCTTGTAGAACTCAATGGCCCGCTCTTCGCGCGCGCTCTCCTCAATGGCCAGGCCCATGGCGACGCGCATGAAAAAGATCTGTGGCAGCTCAAAACGCACTTCATCACTGTGAATAAAGTAGCGGTCATAGAGGGTCTGCAGGCCCAGATAGGTGAACTGCAGATCGCGCTCCGGCAGCAGGGCCGCGCCAATTCGCGCGAGGTCGAACTGAGCGAGACGTGGGTCCAGAAGCTCCAACTCGACGCCTTTAGCAATATAGCTGGTCAGGGCGCGCGCGTAGAGGGTGTCCATGTCGCCCTGGGTCGCGCTGTCGGCGACCCCAAGAAAGCCCAGGGCTTCTGCGCGTAGGTTGTCGCAGAGCAGTCTCGCAGAGGCAAAGCTGTAATTGGGTTCCTGCTCAATCAGGGTGCGCGCAGTGATAACCAGAGAGATGGATAGTTCCTGTGCACTCACGCCGTCATAGAGGTTCTTCAGGGCTTCGTCGAGGATGAGCGTTTCCGAAACGTCTTCCAGTCCGGCGCAGGCCTCGCTGACAATCACGTGCAAGCGTTCGACGTCCAGCGGCGCTTTGCTGCCGTCAAGCTGAATCACATTGATGCGATGCGCGGCCTGCTGTGTTTCTTCGGACAGCGCTTGACGCGCGGCGCGCTTGACCGCCTGGCGTTCTCGATAGATGACGTAATCGCGGGCGGTCTTGTGCTCGCCAGCGCGCATGAGGGACAGTTCTACCTGGTCCTGTATGTCCTCGATGTGGATTGTGCCTCCCGAGGGCATGCGCCGACGGAAGGTATTAGTCACCTGGTCGGTCAGCTTGGCGACCGTCTCGTGTATTCGGCTGGAGGCCGCGGCCATGCCGCCCTCTACCGCCAGAAACGCCTTGGTGATGGCGACCGAGACTTTGCTCGCCTCGAAGGGGACTACCGTGCCGTTGCGCTTGATAACGCGCAGTTGACCGGGTGCAGTGGCCGCGATTTCTCCGCGACTGGTGGCGCCGGCGGTTGGACTGGGCGTGCTCTCTGCCCGTTCGCCTATCTCTGTGCTTTGTGTGAGATTCCCTTCCCCGCCTCGACCTGTCTGCATGTTCACTCCAATTCTTGTATTTAATTTTTGTTTTAGCTGTTCAGAAAGAGTCCCTCGCCAGGCGATGCTCGATCTGTTTATTGCCGGTTTGCCGAATTTTTTGGGCCGGGCTTAAGCGCACCGAGCCTCCAGTTCTGTCAGCTTTGCAGCGCTCGTCTCGCCGCGGATTACCATAGCGTCGCGCCACGCAAATGGCGTCGTTGCTGTCTTATTGCCGGCAACAGAAAGACCTCGGGCTACGATCACCGAGTTATCTGCTACAAACGACTCGGAAATTGACGCATACCGCAATATATGGGGTAGTGAAGACACGTGAGCTACAAGATAAAGCGCTCTTGGGGGGAAATCAAGTGCACCAAGTTGCGATTAAGCTGTGGATAAGCTGTTAGGTCTTTTGTAGGTCTGCGCTCACTAACCGCGCACCCCCCGTCAACCGCAAATTTTTCGCATTTCAGGCGTTTGGCAGGCGGGCCGAAGGCTTTGGACTTTTTTCTTCTAAGCGGGTGGGTTGCTAGACGACACAGTTATTTCGAGCGCCCGGACGGTTGCTAGTCGACCCCGCCAGGCGACGACTCAATGCGCGCCAAGCAAGTGTTCCAGAAGCGCTTTTTGCGCGTGTAGACGGTTCTCGGCTTCCTCCCATATCACCGTATCCGGGGCGTCCATCAGGGCTGTGCTGATTTCCTCATCGCGATGCGCTGGCAAACAGTGCATATAGATGGCATCGCTGGCAGCTGCCGAGAGTAAGGTCTCATTGAGCTGATAGGGCGCCAGCGCCGCTGCCCGCCGCGCCTGCTCCGCTTCCTGGCCCATGGATGCCCATACATCAGTAACCAGCAGTCGGGCGCCGCCTACCGCCTCTTGTGGATCGTGAAATATTGCTACCCGGTCGCTGTTCTCGGCCAGCAGTTCGGCGTTGGGTTCAAAACCCGCAGGACAGGCTATATGCAGCTTGAAGTCGAACTGCCGGGCGGCGTTGATATAGGAGTTGCACATGTTATTGCCATCCCCCAGCCAGCACACGGTCTGGCCGCGGATTGGGCCGCGATGTTCGCGATAGGTCTGCATGTCTGCCAACAGTTGGCAGGGATGGTAGTCGTCGGTCAGGGCGTTGATTACCGGAACCGAGGAGTAGGCGGCGAAGCGTTCGACGATCTCGTGCGCGAAGGTGCGAATCATCACCACATCAACCATCGACGAGATCACACGTGCGCTGTCTTCGATCGGCTCCCCACGACCCAGCTGTGTGTCGCCGGGGGAAAGGAACATGGCGTGACCACCGAGTTGGGCCATGCCCGCCTCGAAGGACACGCGAGTGCGCGTTGAGGACTTCGCAAAAATCATCGCCATTACGGCGCCGGGAAACTGTTGTGTCGGGATACCGCTGCGCTGCGCCGCCTTCAGTTCAATGGCGCGATCAATCAAGCCGTCCAATTCTGCCGGCGTGAAATCGCGCAGGGTCAGGAAGTGTCGAGGCGTCATGCTGCGCCCTCCAGTGTTGGCTGTTGCGCCATCCAGCGATCAACCACCGCAGCCACCCCCGCTCCCAGTGTGGTGGCCTGGGCTTCACTCATCACCAGGGGCGGCAGGAGACGAATGGTACGGCCTGCGGTCACATTGATCAGCAGTCCCGCCGTTAGAGCGTCGGCGACCAGGTTGCCGCAGTCCCGGTCCAGTTCGATGCCAATCATGAGTCCCGCGCTGCGCAGCTCGCAAAGCGCCTCGGCGTGCTTTAGTTCCTTGAGGAAACTGTCCCTCACGATGCTGCTCAGCATGAGCGCGCGTGCTGGCGGTGTGTCGGTCTCGAGGGTTTCGAGTACGGCCATAGCGGCGGCACAAGCCAGCGGATTACCGCCGTAAGTGGAGCCGTGGTGACCCGGTGCAAAGGTTTGGGCCGGATCACCGCGCGCCATACAGGCACCGATGGGTACGCCGTTGCCCAGCGCTTTCGCTGTGGTCACGATGTCGGGAGTGATCCCAATCTGCTGGCCGTACAAATAACTGCCTGTGCGGCCGTTACCGGATTGTACTTCGTCAAAGATGAGCAGCCAGCCCTGCTCGCGGCACAACTGCGCAGCGGCGGCGAGGTAATCCCGATCGAGAGGATGCACACCGCTCTCGCCCTGTACTGGCTCCAGCATCAGCGCCGCGACACCCTGCTCCCGGTCGGCGATATGGCGCAACGCCTCGAGATCGTTGCGGGGGACGCGCAAAAAGCCGCTTACCAGTGGTCCGAAGCCCGCCTGGAGTCGTCGGTTGCCGGTTGCCGAGAGCGTCGCCAGCGTGCGACCGTGGAAAGCGCCCTCAAGGACAATAATCTGCGGCTTCTGGATGTCCCGCTGGTGGGCGTGCAGGCGGGCCAGCTTGATCGCCGCCTCGTTGGCTTCCGCGCCCGAGTTGGAAAAGAAGACCCGGTCCATGCCCGCCAGCGCGGTCAATCGCTCACCCAGACGCTCCTGTCCGTCAATGCGGTAGAGATTGGAGCAATGCAGGAGCCTTGAGGCCTGCTCGGAGATCGCGGCGGTGATGCGCGGATGCGCGTGCCCGAGATTGGTGACGGCGATCCCGGACACGCCATCCAAGTATTCCCGGCCAGCGTTGTCATAGAGGAGGGCTCCCCGGCCATGGCTGAATTCGACCGGCAGTGGGGCATAGGTATTCATCAGGGATGACATGATCTGGTTCCTAGTGGGTGTGCCGACGCTCCGCTGGCAAGCCCTTTTGCAAAGCCGGGAACAGCCGGCTTACAGCCAATTTGGAAGCAGTACAAAGCATCCAAAACGAAAAAGGCAGCGCGATCGCTGCCTTTGCATGACTATAGCGGCAAAGGTCAGTTCTGACAATTTCTGTGTATCTGTATTTCCGCGCTCGATGTGACATCTTTCGGTCAAATACGAGTAAACTCCTCCCCTCATCATCGATTCTCGAGGTATTGCCATGGATTCTGTAGATCCCATAACTCAGTTACGCGAACAAGTACAGGAAAACGCAATTCTGCTATATATGAAAGGGTCTCCCAATCAGCCCCAATGCGGCTTTTCAGCGCAGGTAGTGCAGGCGCTGATGGCCTGCGGGCAGCGCTTTGCCTTTGTAGATGTGCTTAGCAATCCCGATGTGCGCGCCAACCTGCCCGCATTCGCGAACTGGCCGACCTTCCCGCAGTTGTGGGTGAAGGGTGAGCTGGTTGGCGGCTGCGATATCGTGGTCGAGATGCACGAGAAGGGCGAGCTGGAGACGCTGGTCAGGGAAGCTGCCGACGCAGCCGCCGCCTGAGGCAACGGCTGCGCAGGAGCGCGCTTTAGGCCGGCTTCACCGTGTGCATGGCGGTCTGCAGATAGTTCTGCAGGCCGACCCTTTCGATAAGACCCAACTGGGTCTCCAACCAATCTATGTGTTCTTCTTCGGCTTCCATGATTTCCACAGCGAGGTCTCTGGATACGTAATCGCTGACACTTTCGCAGTACGCGGCGGCCGCTTTCAGGTCGATGTGAGCGATGTGCTCCAACTGTAGATCGCATGCCAGCATTTCCTGGACATTTTCACCGATCAACAGCTTGCCCAGATCCTGCAGGTTGGGAAGTCCCTCCAGGAAAAGGATGCGATCGATGAGCTTTTCCGCATGCTTCATCTCATCGATAGATTCGTGCTGCTCGTGATCGGCGAGCTCCTGAAATCCCCAGTCCTTGTACATTTTTGCGTGCAGAAAATACTGGTTGATGGCAACCAGTTCATTGGCTAGCAGGCGGTTGAGGTGCTCGATAACCTTGGCGTCCCCTTTCACGGTCTATCTCCTTTTGCGGTAAGTGCGGCGCGGATTATTGCACAGATGGCATTTTGGACTGACCGTTCGGCTGACGGAGACCAAGCTGTTGCATACACTTTAATGGCAGTCTGCCCCAGCATGCCAGCGGCGCAGGGCAAAGGGCGGTAGTTATTGGGCGGGCGGGATGGTTGGGCAGCTGCTGTCAGTTTCAGCTGACAGCGCTAATGATATCTCAGGCGGGGGAGTAAAAGAGCGTTTCGTTGCACTCGGGGCTGGGCTCGCTAGTCGTCAGGAGGCGCAGGGTGTAGTCAATACAGTTGCCACACTGGCTACCGACGCCAAGTTCATCGCGCAGTTCCTGCAGGGTCCCGGCGCCGTTGGCGATGGCACTGCGAACCTGTTTGTCCGTTATGCGATTACAGATACATACATACATATGACGGATGTGCACCCTTAAATGTTCTTCTATATGGAACTTAGTGTAGATGCGAATAATTGTCAATACTATCTAGCGGCCATTGAGACGCCGGTCTCGCGCGCCTGCGCTCGGGTATACTTCGGTTCTGTTTTCCATGAGTTTTTGCCATGCAAGTAGTCAACCCCCCCGATACGGCAGCTGATGACAGCACGGTCTACACCAAGGTTCGTGCGATGGCCGTTGCTGCACGCGGCGCGGCGCGGCAACTGGCCGCCAGCTCCGGGGCAACACGCAACCGGGCGATTCTGGCTGCCGCTGATGCGCTCAGCGCGCGACGTCAGGAACTGGCCGATGCCAATGCGCGCGATTTGCAGCGGGCCCGGGAGCGGGCGCTTGACGCAGCGCTACTGGACCGGCTCGAGCTGAACAACTCGCGCATCGATGCGATGCTTGAGGGACTCGCGCAGGTGGCCGCGCTGGGCGACCCGGTCGGCGCGGTGCGCGACATGCGCGCACGGCCTTCGGGAATCCGCGTCGGTAAGATGCGCGTGCCCCTGGGCGTCATCGGGATAATTTACGAGTCGCGTCCCAATGTGACTGCGGACGCCGCCAGCCTGTGCCTCAAGTCTGGCAATGCCACAATTCTGAGAGGGGGCTCCGAGGCCCTGTATTCGAATACGGTGATCGCAGAGGCACTGGGTGAGGGGCTTGCCGTCGCCGGACTTGATCCCGCGGCGATCCAGCTGGTCGCCACCCGCGATCGCGCGGCAGTGGGTGCGCTGCTGGGTCTCGAGGGCCTGGTGGATGTTGTCATCCCGCGCGGTGGTCGAAGCCTTGTGGAGCGCATTAGCCGGGAGGCGCGGGTGCCCGTAATCAAGCACCTTGATGGTATCTGTCATGTGTATATCGATGCGGACGCCGACCCGGACATGGCCCTGGCCATAGCGGTCAATGCGAAGACCCAGCGTTATGGCACCTGCAACACCATGGAAACCTTACTGGTACATCGCGCCGAGGCCGCCGCACTGCTGCCAGTGCTGGCGAGGGCTTACGGCGAGCACGGCGTTGAATTGCGCGGCTGTGAGCGCAGCTGCACGCTGGTAGCCGGTATGCTGCCGGCGAGCGAGGCCGACTGGGGGCAGGAATACCTGGCGCCGATACTCTCTATCCGTATGGTCGACAGCCTCGATGATGCCATGGCGCATATCGAGCGCTACGGGTCGCGGCACACGGACGCGATTGTTACCAACGACTATGCGCGCAGCCAGCGCTTTCTTCGCGAGGTGGACTCCGCGTCCGTGATCGTTAATGCGTCAACGCGTTTCGCCGATGGCTTCGAGTACGGCCTCGGGGCGGAAATCGGTATCTCGACCGACAAGCTGCACGCACGTGGCCCGGTGGGCCTTGAGGGGCTTACGAGCGAAAAATATGTGGTCCTGGGAGAGGGGCAGATTCGCTCTTGAGCGCGCAGGTCGAGGCTTGAGCCGGCGGCGCCCCCTGGCAGTTTTCGGTGGTACCTTTAATCCGGTTCATAATGGACACCTGCGCTCAGCCGCCGAGGTTCTGGAGACCCTCGAGCTGGCCGAAATCCGCTTCATGCCCGCTGCGCTGCCGCCCCATCGCGAGGTCCCGTCGGTCAGTGCCGAAGACCGCGCCGCCATGCTGGAGCTGGCGATTGCCGGCGAGGCGCGATTTCGCTGTGATCGCCGTGAGTTGGAGCGTGCGGGACCGTCTTACAGCTATGACAGTTTGCTGTCTCTGCGCGAGGAACTCGGTGAGGAGCAATCCCTGAGTCTACTGGTCGGCTGCGATGCGTTGCTGGGTCTCCCCGGCTGGTATCGCTGGCGGGAACTGTTCGATCTCGCCCATGTACTGGTAATGGCGCGCCCGGGCTGGGCCCTGCCGACCGAGGGCGTGGTTGCGGAGCTGCTCCGGGAGCGTGCTATGGATGTGGTCGCAGTGAGCGCCCGGCCGGCGGGCGGCGTGCTCACGCTTTCCCTGACCCCCTGGGACATTTCAGCCACTGCTATCCGAGGGCTGTTACAATCCGGTCACAGGGTCGAGCATTTGTTACCTGAGAGGGTGCTCGACTACATCCGGGCCCATCGGATGTACGAGAATGGCTAAGTTAACCGGCCAGCAATCGGGCCAGTATTTGATGAGGTGTATAGCGCTTCGTGCGCAGCACCGGAAGAGGTAGCGGAGTTATTACGGCAAGCGAAAAGCAATCGGTCATGTCTACAGAGGCGCTAACGGCGCTGGTAGAGGAGGCGTTGGAAGACCTTAAGGGCGTGAACACCGTGACGTTGGATGTTCGCGAGCTGAGTAACGTCATGGATTACCTGGTGATCTGTAGCGGCACCTCAAATCGCCATGTTAAATCACTGGCAGAGAACGTCCGCCAGCAAGCGAAGCTAGCCGGTATACCCCCGATCGGGGTTGAGGGCGAAGACGCGGGCGAGTGGGTCCTGGTCGATCTGGGTGATGTAGTGGCGCACGTTATGCTGCCGGCAACCCGCGATTTCTATGATCTCGAGCGACTTTGGGTCAGCGTGGACTCTAGTGCGGACGCTAGTGCGGACGCTAGTGCGGACTCTAGCGCACACTAATGCGTGTGACGGTGCACTCAGTGGCAGGCAAAATGCCGCGCTGGGTGGAAGAGGGTGTCGCTGAGTATAGCAAGCGACTGCCGCGAGAATTGGCGCTGCAGTGGCGCGAGGTTTCTCTTGCCACGCGCTCCCGGGGAGCGCCCGCTGCGGTACTTCGAGATCGGGAAGGCGCGGCGCTGCTCAAGAGCGTGGCGCCGGATGATCACTGCGTCGCCCTGGACGGGGGCGGCAAGCCCTGGGCCACCGCGGACCTGGCCGATCAACTGCGCTACTGGCAAATGGAGGGGCGACCGCTGAGCTTGCTCATTGGTGGCCCGGACGGGCTGTCTTCCGAGGTTCTGGACAAGGCGAAGCAACGTTGGTCACTGGGTCCCTTGACCCTTCCACACCCGCTGGTGCGTGTGCTGCTGGTCGAGCAGCTCTACCGCGCTTGGACAATCACGATTGGACACCCGTATCATCGCGCCTGATTCTGACGGTGCTCCTGAAGCAGGCTCATGGCGTCCCGAATAGCCCTCAAAGACACGCAGCGTGAGCAGCGCATATACGGTGCCCGGACGCTGACGGCCATTGTTCTTGTACTGCTCCTGCTCGGCGTACTTCTTGCGCGCTATTACACCCTGCAGGTGCGCGACTATGAAGCCTATAGCACCGCCTCCGAGCGCAATCGCGTGCAGTTGCAGCCGCTGCCGCCCAAGCGCGGGCTTATCTTTGATCGCAATGGTGTGCTACTGGCCGATAATCGACCGAGCTATACCCTGTCGTTGATACTCGAGCGGGTCGACGCGCTGGACGAAACACTCAGCGCGCTCGCCGAGCTGGTACAAATTACCCCGGGCGATATAGAGAAGTTTCACGAGCGCGCGCGCCAGCGACGCCCCTATGAACACGTGCCGCTGCGCTTCCGTCTGGATGAGTTCGAGCAGGCGCGTATTGCCGTCAATCGCCACCGGATTTCCGGCGCGGTTGTGGATGCACAGCTGCAGCGTCACTATCCCCACGGTCCTCTGTTTGCGCACGCCCTCGGTTACGTCGGGCGCATCAATCCCGAAGAAGCCGAGCGCATTGACTCAGCAGATTATCGGGGCACGGTTCATATTGGAAAAATCGGCGTGGAACGCCGCTACGAGGAGGCCCTGCACGGAGAGGTCGGATACCAGACCGTGGAGACCAATGCTCACGGCCGCGTGCTGCGCGTACTGGAGCGCTTCGATCCCAAGCCCGGGGCCGATCTCATCATGCATCTGGACTTCGAACTACAGCGCGTGGCCCACCATGCCCTGGCGGGGCGCCGCGGCGCCGTGGTGGCTATAGACCCCCTGAGTGGCGGCGTTCTGGCGCTGGTCAGCACGCCTTCCTTCGATAGCAATCTCTTCGTCAACGGCATCAGCAGCCGTGATTACAGTGCCCTGCGCGATTCGCCGGATGTCCCGCTATTCAACCGCACCGTGCAGGGCCAGTACCCGCCGGGGTCCACCGTGAAGCCCCTTATGGCCATGGCAGGCCTGGAGGCGGGTCTTATCGATCCCGCTTTTACCGTAGCTGACCCAGGCTGGTATCGACTCCCGGGTGATCGCAGGCGTTATCGCGACTGGATCCTGCGCATACGCGGTACCGGCCACGCACCCAGGGTCGATCTGAATATGGCCCTGGCGGAATCCTGCGATGTGTATTTCTACGATCTGGCGCGGCGCCTGACCATCGACGGGATGCACGATCACCTGATGCACTACGGGCTGGGCGCGCGAACTGGTATTGATACTACTGCGGAGCGATCGGGCGTATTACCCTCCTCGGCCTGGAAGCGGGCGGCGATGGGGCAGCCCTGGTATCCCGGCGAAACCCTGAGTGCGGGAATCGGTCAGGGCTACATGCTGACTACTCCCCTGCAATTGGCGGTTGCCACGGCCGTGGTCGCCACGCATGGGGCGCAGCGTGAGCCGCGGCTCGTGCAGTGGCAGGGTGATGAGCGTATAACGGCACCGCTGCGCGAGCCGTTGCTGGCCGACCCGGCGCATTGGGATGCGGTAATCGACGGCATGCGTGAGGTGGTGCACGGCAAACGCGGTACGGCCAGGGCTATAGCAAGAAATATGACCTACGAGATGGCGGGTAAAACCGGTACGGCGCAGGTAATTGGCATTGCCCAGGATGCGGTCTATGACGAAGATCTCATCGATGAGCGGCACCGCCATCACGGTTTGTTCATCGCCTTTGCCCCGCTTGATGCACCGACTATAGCCATTGCCGTGATCGTTGAGAACGGCGGCGGTAGCAGCGCCGCCTATCCCATCGCGCGCACGGTAATCGACGCCTGGCTCAAACAGGATCAGGCGGGCTGATGGCTGAGTATCTCCGCCAGATGCCCGACAGCGTCGGGCCCCTTACGCGGCCGCCGGGCACCGCGCGGCAATTGCATGTGGACATTCCCCTACTGCTTTTATTGCTAGTGCTCACGGGGTTCGGGCTCTTGGTCCTGTACAGCGCATCCGGTCAGAGTACGGATGCGGTGATCCGTCAGGGGCGTTATTTCCTGCTCGCTTATGCCGTGATGTTCGCCATCGCGCAGTTCAGCCCCGTGCGCTGGTCGCGCTGGTCCCCCTGGGCTTATCTGGTAGGTGTTTCGCTGCTGACGGCGGTGGCCTTTTTCGGTGTCGGCGCCAAGGGTGCCCAGCGCTGGCTCGACCTGGGTGGCTTCCGCTTTCAGCCGTCTGAAATCATGAGGCTGGCCGTACCCATGACGGTGGCCTGGTACCTGGCCCAGCGGGTGCTCCCGCCGCGACCCCGTTACGTTACGGTCTGCCTGCTGCTGATTGTCATACCCAGCGGCCTCATCCTGCAGCAGCCGGATCTTGGTACGTCGCTACTTATCGCCGCGTCCGGGCTCTTCGGTATCTTTATGGCGGGCATAGGCTGGCGTTTTATCATCGGTGCGGTGCTGGCCGCGTTCTTCGCGGCTTGGCCAGCCTGGCTGTTTCTGCTAGAGGATTACCAGAAGCAGCGCATTATCACTCTGCTTGATCCGGAGAGTGACAAGCTCGGGGCGGGCTGGAATATTATCCAGTCAAAAACCGCGATCGGCTCGGGCGGCTGGAGTGGCAAGGGCTGGACGCAAGGCACCCAGTCACAGCTGGATTTTCTCCCGGAGAGCCATACGGATTTCATTATTGCTGTTCTCGCGGAAGAGTTCGGCCTGCGCGGTGTCCTGCTCCTTCTGGCTCTTTATGTGCTGATCCTGATGCGCGCTTTCTGGATCGGTCTCAATGCGCAGAGCAGCTATGGACGAATCCTCTGTGGCAGCATCACCCTGACTTTCTTCGGATATATTTTTGTTAACATGGGAATGGTCGCCGGGCTGCTTCCGGTCGTTGGGGTACCTTTACCGCTGGTCAGTGCAGGCGGAACCTCCGTGGTGACGCTGATGGCGGGTTTTGGTCTTCTTATGGCCGTCGCCACAGAGAACCGTGTGGTAGGGCAATAGTTTTGAATGGTTTCTCTTCCACGTTGTATGGGTCAGCGATGTATAGGTCAGTCATGGATAGGTCAGTATCTGCTCAGCTGTTGCGGTTGTTCGCGCGGTTCACGCCGGGCGCCGCTTCGACGGTCAGCTTTGGGGCGCGCCAGGCTCTGCCAGGGTCGGAGCAAACGCGCCGATTCTCACTGGTCCTTCTGTTATCTGTGGCGCTGCCATTGGTCGTCTCACCCGCGGCATTTGCCGATTACTCTACGCATCCGGCGGCGCAGCCATTGATCGATGAAATGGTGCGCGAGCACGACTTCAGCGCTGGGGAAGTGCGTCAGCTACTCGCCGGAGCCGAGCGGCAGCAGTCCATCCTCGACGCGATATCGCGCCCGGCTGAGAAGACCAAACCGTGGTTCGAGTACCGGCAGATATTTTTGACGGAGCGACGCGAGCGGGAAGGCGTCGCTTTTTTTCGCCAGTACCGCGAGGCTCTGTCGCGCGCGCAGGCCGAGACCGGCGTACCCGCAGAGATCGTCGTAGCGATTATCGGGGTAGAAACCTATTACGGGCGTATCGCCGGCAGTTACCAGGTAATTGATGCGCTGGCTACCTTGGCTTTTGATTACCCCAAGCGAGCGCCATTTTTTAGCGGCGAGCTGAAGAACTTTCTGCTGCTGACCCGGGAGCAGGATCTCGATCCGCTAACGCTCAAAGGCTCTTACGCCGGTGCCATGGGCTACGGACAGTTTATGCCGAGCAGCTACCGTGCCTACGCAATCGACTTTGACGGGGACGCCCGCGCCGATATCTGGGGCAATCCTGTCGATGCGATCGGCAGTGTGGCCAACTATCTGGCGCGCCACGGATGGCGTCCGGGTGAGCCCGTGGTCAGCGCTGCCGCGGCCACCCCCAAGGTGCCTGTGGAGTTTTTTAATGATGGCCTGAAGCCCCTGAAGCCGGTTGCGAGCTACGTTGCTGCGGGTCTACAGCCACAACAGCATCTCGATCCGACGGCACTCGCAACGGCTATGCGTTTTGAGCTTGCGCAGGGCTTTGAGCACTGGCTGGGGCTGCATAACCTGTATGTTATTACGCGCTATAACCACAGTGCCATGTATGCCATGTCCGTGTTTCAGCTGAGTCAGCGCATCGCTGCGGGCGTTGCCGCAGGCAGCGGGGACTGAGTGTGCGATTCGCAATTTTACTGGGTCTCTATACCTTACTGGCGGCCTGTTCGGGATCTAATCCGAAGGTGGCCTGGGAAGGTGATGGGGCGCCCACCGCAACGCTGCGGGCAGCAGATGTGGTTGATGCGGTACCGCGTCCAGACCCGATTCTGCGCGCTGGCAACACCTCGCCCTACAGCATTGAGGGGGTGGAGTATCGCGTTCTGACCTATGCGGAGGGTTATAGCCACGAGGGTATTGCCAGCTGGTACGGCACCAAGTTTCACGGCAATAAAACGGCCAACGGGGAGATCTACGACCTGTACCTGACTACCGCTGCGCACCGCAGCTTACCTATTCCCAGCTATGTGCGGGTCACCAATCTCGAGAACGATCGGGAGGTAGTAGTCCGTGTGAACGATCGCGGGCCATTTCATTCCGAGCGCCTGATCGATCTCAGCTACGCCGCCGCCACAAAGCTCGGCTTTGTTCACAAGGGCACGGCGCGGGTTCACGTAGAGGTCATCAACGTGGTCGGTGTCGACGATCGGCGCGATACGGACGAAGGCGATTATCGTTATTTGCAGCTGGGCGCTTTTGCCAGTGAGCAGTCTGCGCAAAACCTGCGTAACACCGTAGCCGAGCTGGTGTCGGTTTCTGTAACTGTCACGCCGGTGGATATAGCCGGTCAGCGCCTCAACCGTGTGCGTCTGGGCCCCGTCGAGGACAGAAAGCAGTTGTTGCGGCTGCGCGAGCTGCTGATGACTCGAGGCTACTCGCCGGGGCTGGCGTTGCCGTGAATACCCTGCCAATGCCGCTCGCGTTTCACCGGCTGCCCCCATGCGTTACCATGCCGCGCTCCATGAGACCCGGTTCTGTACAGCCTATGCGATTGCTATTGCTCTGCCTTTTTCTCCTGATCAATGCGGGCGCCGCGGCGCAAGGTATTCTCCCGGCGCCGCCGCAGGTGGCCGCCAAGGCCTTCCTGCTGGTTGACGCGACGACCGGCAAAGTGCTCGCAGAGGCTAATGCCGATGAGCAATTGCCCCCGGCCAGCCTGACCAAGTTGATGACCGCTTACGTGCTGGCCAGTGAGATCGACGCAGGCCGTCTCAGCCGCGAGGATCCGGTGGTCGTGAGCGAGAACGCCTGGTCGCAGAATCCCGTGTTTAACGGCTCATCGCTCATGTGGATCGAGCCGGGCAAGGACGTAACTATCGGACAGCTGGAGCGCGGGGTGGTCATTGCGTCGGGCAACGACGCTACGGTCGCTATTGCCGAGCACGTTGCGGGCAGTGAAGCGGCTTTTGCCGACCTCATGAACAAGTATGCTGCGGAGCTCGACCTGAGCGGTAGTTACTTCATCAATTCCCATGGCCTGCCGCACCCGCAACATTTGACCACCGCACGGGATCTGGCGAGCCTTTCCAGGGCGATCATTGCGCGTTTTCCCGAACACTACCGTATCTATAGCGAGCGTGAATTTACCTACAACAATATTCGCCAGTACAACCGCAATGCGCTGTTGGGCGAAGACCCTTCCGTGGACGGTCTCAAGACCGGCTATACGCGCGAGGCGGGCTATGGTCTGGTCGCTTCGGCACAGCGCGAGGGCATGCGCCTGATTTCGGTGGTCATGGGTACAAAAAGCCCTAACGCCCGCAAACGCGAGTCCCGAGGCCTCCTCAATTATGGCTTCAGATTCTACGAAACCGGCGTTCTGGTCAGTGGCTCTGAGGAGTTGGAGAAGCCCCGGGTGTGGAAGGGTCAGGAAGATTACCTGTCCGTGGGCGTCGCCGAAGATCTGGTGATGACGTTGCCGCGCGGCAAGCGCCGGGCGCTGATTCGCGAGCTGGTCCTGGACGATCCGATCAGTGCACCGCTACTCATTGGTGATGCGGTTGGCGAGCTGAGTTTGCTACTCGACGGCGAGGTTGTTACGCGCGTACCTCTAGTCGCACTGGAACCCCTGGAATCTGGCGGCTTTTTTGCCCGAATCTGGGATGTGGTTCTTATGTGGCTGGCAAGGCTCTTCGGTGGTTGAGGGCGATGGTGGCGAGGCGCCACCCAAGATTGAGTTTCCCTGCGATTATCCGATCAAGGTGCTCGGTCGCAATGTGGAGGCCTTCCGGCCGACTGTGATCGGCATCTTTGAGCAGCATTCGCCAGGCTTTGATCAGGAAAGAATTACTGTACGTGATTCCCGTAAAGGCAGCTTCATGGCCCTGACCATCACTATTGTCGCCACCGGCCAGCCGCAGCTCGAGGCCCTGCACCGCGACCTGATCGCCACGGGGCTGGTGCAGATGGTGCTGTGAACAGCAGCGACCAGGTCGCTCCGCCACAGCTGCGGCGTCTGGGCCTTGCGGATTATGCGGCGACGCTGGAGCAGATGCGCGCCTTTACCGATGCGCGCGACGCTGAAACCACCGATGAACTCTGGCTTTTGCAGCATCCGGCCATATTCACCCAGGGCCTCTCGGGTCGCGCCGAGCATGTACTGGATGCGGGCAATATCCCCGTAGTGCAGGTAGATCGAGGTGGTCAGGTGACCTACCACGGACCCGGGCAATGGGTGGTGTATCTGCTGCTGGACCTCCGGCGACGCGGCCTCGGTGTGCGCGCTCTGGTGAGTCTCATTGAGTCCGCGCTGATCGGCACCCTTGCGCAGTTTGATATTGAGGCGTGCGCCGACCCAAAGGCCCCCGGGGTCTACGTGAGTGGAGAAAAGATAGCGTCTCTGGGCCTGCGTGTGCGACGCGGCAGCAGCTACCACGGGCTGGCCCTCAATGTGGATATGGAACTGGAGCCTTTCCTGCGCATAAACCCCTGCGGTCACGCGAATCTGGCGGTGACCTCTATGCGCCGGCTCCTGGGTGATGCCTGTCCATCCATGGATGTCGTGGCGGAGACCTTGATCGCGCAGCTGACAGAGGGCCTCGCGGATGACTGAGCCGCAGCTGCTTGCCCGAATTCGTACTTCCGTTATGATGCGCGCCCGTTGCTTCCGGCTCTGCCCCGGCACTTCGTCAGCGATAACAGGATATTCATGAGCAATAACAGTAGCGGAACCGGGCACACGGCAAATAGCGGCCCGCAGCGGGTTGCAGCTTCCGCCGTGGACGTCGGCCGGCGACGCACTTTTGCCATTATTTCTCACCCGGATGCGGGCAAGACAACGATCACCGAGAAGTTGCTGCTACTCGGCAATGCCATTTCGATTGCCGGTAGCGTCAAGGGGAAAAAAGGTCCGCATGCGACGTCGGACTGGATGAGCATGGAGAAGGAACGGGGTATTTCCGTGACCTCGTCGGTGATGCAGTTTCCCTATCGGAAGCGCGTGGTTAATCTGCTCGATACGCCGGGTCACGAAGACTTTTCCGAGGACACCTATCGCACGCTCACGGCCGTCGATTCGGCGCTGATGGTTATTGATGGCGCCAAGGGCGTAGAGGCGCGAACCATTAAACTGATGAACGTCTGTCGTTTGCGCGATACGCCAATTATCAGTTTTGTTAACAAGATGGACCGGCCGATCCGCGACCCCATCGACCTGCTCGACGAAATCGAGTCGGTGCTGGATATCCCGGCGGCCCCTATTAACTGGCCTATCGGTATGGCCGACGAGTTTCGTGGCGTTTACAACATTTACACCGATACCATTCATTGTTTTGAGCGCGGGCACAATGCGGTGTTGCCGCCGGACAATCGTATAGAGGGTCTGGACAGTGATGCCGCACGCGAACTGCTGGGTGAGGATTACGAGAGTGTTGTCGAGGAAATTGAGCTGGTGCGCGGAGCCAGTCACACCTTCGAGCTGGAATCTTTCCTCGCCGGGCAATTGACCCCGGTATTCTTCGGGACCGCTCTTGGCAATTTTGGTGTTCGCGAAATGCTGGACGACTTTGTGCAGTGGGCGCCGCCGCCGCTGGCGCGCGATGCGAGTGAGCGTCGCGTTGAGGCCGATGAGGCAAACTTCAGCGGCTTTGTGTTCAAGATCCAGGCAAATATGGATCCGCGTCACCGGGACAGAATCGCCTTTTTGCGGGTCTGCTCGGGACGCTATCTCAAAGGCATGAAGATGCATCATGTGCGTCTTGCGAAGGATGTGAAAATCGTAGATGCAGTGACCTTCAAGGCCGGAGAGCGGGTACTCGTTGAGGAGGCTATTGCCGGCGATATCATCGGGTTGCACAACCACGGCACGATCCAGATTGGCGATTCTTTTACCGAGGGTGAGCCCCTGAGCTTTACCGGTGTACCGCACTTCGCCCCGGAGCTCTTTCGGCGTATTCGCCTGCGCGACCCGATGAAATCGAAGCAGTTGCAGAAAGGCCTGCAGCAGCTCTCTGAGGAGGGCTCGACGCAGGTCTTTGCGCCGATCAATTCCACAGATCTTATCGTCGGCGCTGTTGGGCAACTACAGTTTGACGTAGTCGCCTACCGACTCAAGGATGAGTACAAGGTAGAAGCGATCTATGAGCCCATCAGTGTTTACACCGCGCGCTGGGTCTATTGCGATGATGAGCGCAAGCTCGAGGAGTTCCGCAAAAAGGCGGCAGCGCAGTTGTCCATCGATGGTGGTGGTTTTCTCAGCTACCTGGCACCCACCCGGGTGAACTTGTCACTGATGGAGGAGCGCTGGCCGGATATCGACTTCCGTGCCACGCGCGAGCACTGATACAGGTTCTAGAGTAAGACTTCGATGTCCGCCGCGATCGCTTCGGCTTTGCTTATCGGAGCATAGCGCATCACAACCTTAACCTCGCGATTGACGAGGAATTTCCTTGGGGGGCCTCCTAAGGTGTGCCTGATCCTCAGGCGGCGGGCGACGGCTGTAGCTGCCACTGGCGGGTCAGCTCGTCGAGCCGCCGGCGCTGGTTGCGCAGGGTAAACTCCAGTTCTTTAAAGCGTCCGCGTAGCGCCGCCTGCTCCCAACGCTGCTGAAGCTGCAGTCGATGTTCCTCCAGGGCGTCGCCCAGCTGCTCCCGGCGGCGCTCGTAGCGCTCGGTCTGCAGGTGTGTCCACTGATTGATGGCATCGGTAAACAGCTGGTACTCGCGCTCAAGAATGGCCCGCAATGCCGCTTGATCCGTGCCTTCGGCGAAGGTCTGGGCGCGCTTGAACTGCATGTCAATGAGGGCTCGCTGGACGCGGAAATCGGGGATCCGCTGTAGATCCCAAGCCAGTTGCAGGCGGGCGCAAAGCGCAATCATCCACTTCGTGGGGTCCCACTGGTACCAGCGAATACCATTGCGGTAATCGGTCTGGAAGATGTGGTGATAGTTGTGATATCCCTCTCCATAGGTCAGCAGAGCGAGGAAGCCATTGTCCCGCGCGCTGTTTTCCTCCGTGTAGGGACGCGTGCCCCAATAGTGAGCGAGGGAATTGATAAAGAAGGTGACGTGGTGGTTGAGCACCATGCGCAGCAGACCGACCAGCAGCAAGGTTCCGACTACGTCCCCAAGCGCCAGTCCGAGTAGCAGTGGCAGTCCCGCATTCATGGCCAGGGTGATGAGCACGTAATGTCGGTGCTGCCACATGACAATGGGGTCGCGCTGCAGATCCCGGGCGTTGCTGAAATCCTCGGCATTAGTCTGGTATTCACGCAGCATCCAGCCCATGTGACTGAACCACAGGCCGCGGCCCGCGGAATAGGGGTCGCGTTCATTGTCATCGACGTGACGGTGGTGGCGACGGTGATCGGAGGCCCAGACGAGGATACTGTTCTGGAGGGCCCCGGCGCCCCAGAGAGCAAACCAGAGGCGCAGGGTCCAATGCGCTTTATAGGATTTATGGGACCACAGGCGATGGAAGCCTCCGGTAATCGCCAGGCCATTCAGGTAGAGGAACACTGCAGCCCAGGCCCATTGGGCGCCGCTGTATCCCTCCCGCAGGCCCCACCAGGGGACGAGGATCAGGGCCAACAGAGGGAAACCGACAAAGATAACGACATTGGCCGGTATCAGGCCAGATCGCTCGTTACTCACTTCCATTTACAGCGCGCTCCAATTTGTCAGCCTCGATTTTACCGGGATCGGACAGGGAAGTCTCCGGTACCTTAGGATAGTCGTCTTGATGGTGTAACACAGCACTCAACATGACTAGTTCGGTATTTCTCAGCGGATCCACCTTGCGACACGTGCTGGTAATGACCGGGGCGTCTTCTGTGGGCCTGATCGCCATGTTTGGGGTGGATCTGGTCGATATGTACTTCATCTCCCTTTTGGGGGAGCAGCAGCTGGTCGCGGCGGTCGGATTTGCCGGTGCGCTGCTGTTTTTCCTGTTGTCCCTGGGCATAGGCTTGCTGATAGCCCTGGGCGCGCTGGTGGCGCGCGCGGAGGGTCGCGGTGAGCGCGACGAAGCCGGGCGATACTGCACGTCGGTGCTGATTTTCAATGCCGGCACGTCTGCGTTGCTCGCCGGCTTAACCCTGTGGAACCTCCGCGAACTACTCATGCTGCTGGGGGCTTCCGGACAAACTCTTGAATATGCGTTTCGTTTCGCGCGCATACAGCTCCCCGCAGTGCCCCTGTTGGTGTTGGGCATGAGTTTTGCCGCTGGCTTGCGCGCCGTCGGCGATGCCCGGCGCAGCATGGCTGTGATGCTGTATGGCGCCGCCGTCAACGCGCTGCTTGACCCGCTGTTTATCTTTTACTTCGGCTGGGGTATTGAGGGCGCTGCCTTCGCCTCGGTGGCGGCGCGCATAGTCGTATTCTGCGCGGCTGCCTATGCGCTGTTTTATACACACAAACTACCGCGACGAGTGAACTTCGCCCAGTTGCTGCACTGTGCCCCGGCTATTTTGCTCATCGCCGTGCCGGCGGTGATGACCAACCTGGCCACACCCCTGGGCAATAGCATCGTGCTGCGCGTCATGTCGCAGTTTGGCGACAGCGCTGTCGCGGCTATGACCATCATGGGGCGGGTCGCACCGGTGGCCTTTGCTGCGGTGTTTGCGCTTTCCGGGGCGGTGGGACCCATTGTCGGGCAGAACGCGGGCGCCTGCCGCTATGATCGCGTGCGCCAGACCCTGCTGGATGCCGCCCTGGTGATCGTTGTCTATGTGGCGGCTGTCTGGCTGCTTTTGTGGCTCTGCCTCGATCTGGTGATCGCAGCCTTTGCGGCCAGTGACCTGTCGGCTGAATTGCTACGCTTTTATATCAGCTTTCTGGTTGGGGCCTTCGCTCTGAATGGGTTGTTGTTTGTCGCCAACGCCAGCTTCAATAATCTGGATCGGGCGTACCTGGCGACCATTTTCAACTATCTCAAGGTCCTGCTGGGCATAGTTCCCGCAGCGTATTTTGGCGCCGCGCTTTTTGGAGCCCGGGGGGTAATGCTGGGTGAGGCGCTGGCGATGTCGGTGTTTGGACTGCTTGGAATAGCTACAGCGCTGAAGCTGGTGCGGCGCCTGGAGCAGCTGCACCCGCCGTGGTCAGCTGAGGGGGAAGCCGCGGCTCGACAACAACCGTAATTGGGTGGTGATCCGAGAGCAATGTGGGAATTGCCCCGGCGGAAACGACGCGCAGGCCGCGCAGGTAAAAGGCGTCCACCGGGGCCCCGAGGTGACGGCTGCGCCAGTCCGGCGACATGAGTGCTTCCTCCAGTTGATAACGTTCGGCGAAGTCGCGCAGGTCTCTGGCACGCCAGCGATTCCAGTGGTTAAGGTCGCCGCCGAGCAGGACCGGGCCGCGGTGCGCCGCAAGCAGCGCGCCCAGCGCGCTGAGCTGCTCCCGATAGCGGCGACTTCCCGGTGAAAAAACCACCGCATGAATATTTATCGTGAGCAGGGGGCCAGCGCTGGTGGCGAAGCGGTTCACGGTGACCGCTTTGGGAGTACCGAGCCAAGGTTCCCGGAACTGCAGGGAACAGAGCAGCTCCGCCGGCTGGTTGGCGCGGGTCTCAACGCCGCTCAGCTGGTCACCGCTGCGATAGCCGGGGCTGAAGTAACGGTAGGAGAGCTGGTGGCTGACGGCGCTCTCCAGAGATTCCTGTAAGAGAACAATATCCGCGTCCCGGGCCAGCTCCGCCGGCATGGCGCTGGCGCCGTCGCGCTGGTATTTGAAAGCGTTCCAGCTGGTCACCCGAAGAGGGAAGCTTAGGGCTTCGGCGAGGGGCTCGCCGACAGCAACTGTCCGCACGCTCTCGATGGCGGCGATACAGTCTTGCACGGTCTTTTCGATCCGCATGGCGCTGTGCGCGTCGAAGGCCAGAAGAAGAAGTAGAGCAGTGACAGAACGATGACTCAACATGCGCTCAGTATAGTCTATGCCCTTAGAGGCGCTCCACGTAGGCGTGGTACTCGAGGCCGGTGATGTGTCGCTGGAATTCAGCGAGTTCCTGTTCCTTGGTGAGTCCGAAGTTGCGCTGCATTTCCGGACCTAGGGCCGCGCTGACGAAACTGGACTCGCCAAACATGCGCAGGGCGTCCTGCATATAGATGGGTAACTGCACACCCTCCTGACTATAACCATCCCCGCTGATTGGCGGTCCCGGAGACAGGCCCCGTTCGATTCCGTCCAGGGCCGCTGCGAGTAGTACCGCAAACACCAGGTAAGGGTTGGCGTCTGCGCCCGCGACCCGGTGCTCTATGCGTCGGGCTGTGTTGCGGCCGGCCGGCACGCGTACCGCCACGGTCCGGTTCTCGTAGCCCCAGTTGGGCGTGGTGGGTGCATGACTGCCCTTCTGGAACCGCCGATAGGCGTTATAGCTGGGCGCCAGTACCGCAAAGGAGTCGGCCATGTGCTGCAGGCATCCGCCGATGGCGTGCTGCAGTTTTTTGCTGCCCTTCGCTGTGCCGTCGTCGAAAATATTACGGCCCTTGCGGTCCAGCACACTACAGTGCACGTGCAGACCGTTGCCAGCTTCGTTCTCAAAGGGTTTGGGCATGAAGCTGGCGACCAGATCGTGCTGCCGTGCGATCTCCTTGATGAGCCGCTTCATCATCAGAACCTGGCGCGCTGCCAGTACCGGATTGTCGACATGCTGCATGTTGATTTCATACTGCGACGGGGCCGATTCCTTGACCACACCGTCGAATGGCAAACTCTGCAATCGGCAGGCGCGATGAATCTGCTCGAGCATCGCCTCGTTCTGCTGCAGCACATCTAGGCCGTAGAGGTTGCCCCCGAGCGGTTCTCCGCGGTACGGGTTGTGGGAGCTATGCGTGGGTTTGTGGCCGTCCCAGCGCACCAGACTGAACTCCAGTTCCGCTGCAACCACCGGGCGCCAACCGCGAGCGTGATAGCGGGCCACCACGCGCTTCAGCACCTGCCGCGCATCTCCCAGATAGGGTTCGCCGCTGGCCTTGAACATGGTGAGCATAATCTGGCCGTGGCGACCGCGCGGAGACCAGGGAGCGGGCAACAGAGAACCCTCTATGGGCAGGCAAACGCCGTCCTCATCTCCCGTGGCAAACACCAGTTCCTCTACGTCGCGACCCCAGATGTCGAGACTGAGTGCGGTCTTGGGGAATTTCAGCTCTCCCTTGTAGACCTTGGCTAACTTCTCCCTGGGCAGCCACTTGCCGCGCAGGACGCCATTGCTGTCGGGCAGCAACGCCTCAATCATGGTGACACCGGGATAGGCGCGCAGGAACCAGTCTACTTCCAACGCCATATAGTTTCGATCCCTCAGCTAACAGGTTCCCAGCATGCACTATCCGCCCAGCGAGCGCGCCCTTCAATAACCCGCCTTGGTCAGCTCAGGCTATGGTCAGCGCGGTGACATGTAGATAGCCAGGGGGTCCTTGCCCGCCGCTTCGCCCAGACAGGACATGGCATTGAGGAACAAGGAAAAGAGGTCGGTCTGGGAGCACACGTCGAGCTTGCGATAGATGCTTTTGCGATGGCGCCGCACGGTCTCCCGGGCAATCGACAGCCTGGTGCCCGATGTATCGGTTCCATAGCCGCGCAGCATCAGCTCCAGCACATCCCGCTCGCGAGGTGAAAGTATAGATACTCCAAAGGTGCGAAATGCCAGGTCAATCTGATGGTCGATGTCGGGTTGGATGAGGTTCTTGACCGCGAAAGTCTTAAATTCGCTGTGCGCCCGCAGCAGTGCTGAGACCGCATCGGCGAGCGAGTAGAGCAGTTGATACTCGTCCTCGCTGAACGCGCCTTGCCTGGGCAGACGCATCATGGACAGGTTGATGACGCTGCCGCCCTTCAGTTGGGAAAGAAAGATGGCCTCATCGACAGTGCCGGTTTCCGCATAGTACTGCTGGTAGTAGGGCGACTGTTCCAGGCGGCTGGAGGTGATGCGAGACAACAGATAGATACGATTGCGCGGTCGGTTCATGGATGTCTGGTAAAAAGGATCTTCCCGGTACGGGCCGTCGAGGTACTGGTCTATCTGCGACGGGACGGCTGCGACCGGAATTTCATGGTAGAGCACCCGCGGCGGCAGTTCCCGGTGGTAGAGCCAAAACTGTGGATAGGCAATGGTCACACGCGCGCTGATTGCCTTGACCAGCGTGGGAAAGAAATCGTCACTGCCCAGCGCGCCGATGGCGTCGGCGAGGTCGCGATTCCAACTACTCAGTAGCTTAAGCTCGTTCACGCTATATGACCCGCAACTGCGCTGTGCACTTTGACCGTTGCCGCATTCCTGTCCGATTCCACGGTAAACGCCGCCAGTGTGTTGTGCGTTCCCGGCCGTGTCAAACGACTACTCGCGCCAGTCCAAGGCCGTTGTACGCCAGCGCAGATGCCAGGCCGCCTTGACCTTGTCGCTGTACACCCGGGAGCCACTGCTGCCATTGTAGGCAGCCAGTGCCCTGTGTAGCGCACCCTGCTCGCGCTGCAGGTAGAACTGCAGAATACGGCACCCGTAGTCGAGGTTGGTTGCGTTGTCCGTCAGGTTGTCATCCGGACGACCAATTTCCGCTTTCCAGAACGGCATAATTTGCATCAGTCCCTGCGCTCCGGCAGAACTTATCGCAAAGCGGTCAAAGCTGCTCTCGGCTTCGATGAGGGACAGCACCAGTTCCGGGGGCAGGCCGCTGCGGCCCGCAGCAGCGTGTACCTGGCCCAACAGTTTCAGGCGCTCGCCGGCGTCCCCTATGAACAGGCTCAGCCGCGCATCCATGTCCACCAGCCAGACTTCCGCCGCAAAGCGATCGACGAAGCTGTCGCTGGCCTGGATGGTGCTTTCAAGGAACTGCCGCAGGGCCTCGCGTTCGCTGTGCTCTGCGGAATTGGCCTCCCAGGTCGCCAGCGATAGAGCCAGCGACAGGAGGATCAGGCCCTTGTGCAAAAGCGGCACGGTCAGCTCGAGCCCGGCGGCCTAGATCCGCTCGCGCAGGAACTGCAGCGCATCCGGGACCGCAACACGCTCTGCCGCACTGTCGCGACGGCCCTGATACTCAAACTCCCCATCGCCCAGGGCTCGATCGCCGATTACCAGTCGATGGGGGATACCCAGCAGTTCCATATCCGCGAATTTCACCCCGGGTCGCTCCTTGCGGTCATCCATGAAGACCTCAATGCCGGCGTTCCTGCACTGTGCATAGAGGGCCTCAGCCGCTTCGGCCACGGCGGCGGATTTGTGCATGTTCAGCGGTACGATGGCCAGTTGGAAGGGCGCCATCGCGCTGGGCCAAATAATGCCGCGTTCGTCGTTGTTCTGCTCAATGGCGGCGGCGACGATGCGGCTGACGCCGATGCCGTAGCAGCCCATGCTAAGGGTTACCGCGCGACCCGTTTCATCGAGTACTTTGGCATCCATGGCCTCACTGTACTTGGTGCCGAGCTGGAATATGTGGCCCACTTCGATGCCGCGGCGTATCTGCAGCGTGCCCCGGCCGTCGGGACTTGGGTCGCCGCTAACGACCAGGCGCAGATCCGCGCAGCGGTATTCGGCGATGTCGCGGTCCCAATTGACGCCAGTCAGGTGTTCCTCGGGCCGGTTGGCGCCGCAGCTGAAGTCCGCCAGCGCTGCAGCGGCATGGTCAACGATCAGCGGTATTGTCAGTCCCGCGGGTCCGATGCTGCCGAAGGAGGCCGCACCCAGGGATTGCGCTTCCTCCTCCGTGGCCATGCGCAGGGGGTTGGCCACCCCCGGAAGTTTCTCCGCCTTGATGCTATTGAGCTCGTGGTCGCCCCTCACTACCAGAGCGATCAGTCCTCCCGGCCCGTCACTGTCGTCGGCGGCGACCAGCAGGGTCTTGACGGTCTGTGCGGGCTGCACTCCGGTGGCCGCACAGAGCTCGGCAATGCTGCGCACTCCCGGGGTGGCAATAGTTTGCAGGGTCGCGCCCGGTGCCGGGCGCTCCTCGCGTTGGTCGAGGGTCTCTGCCCGCTCGACGTTGGCCGCGTAGTCGCCCGTGTCGCTGAACGCGATGGCGTCCTCCCCGGAATCCGCGAGGACGTGGAACTCGTGCGAGGTGCTGCCACCGATGCTCCCGGAGTCTGCTAGAACGGGTCTGAAATCGAGCCCCAGTCGTTGGAATATCCTTGTGTAGGCGTCGTGCATTATCTGGTAAGTACTCTCCAGGGACTCATGGCTGGCGTGAAAGGAGTAGGCGTCCTTCATGAGGAATTCCCGGGCGCGCATGATGCCGAAGCGAGGCCGGATTTCATCGCGCACCTTGTTCTGTATCTGGTAGATATTCAGAGGCAGCTGTTTGTAGCTGGCAATTTCGTTGCGCACTATGTCGGTGATGACCTCTTCGTGGGTGGGTCCGAGGCAGAAATCGCGGCCGTGGCGATCGCTTATTCGCAGAAGTTCGGGTCCGTACTGCTCCCAGCGACCCGACTCCTTCCAGAGTTCCGCTGGCTGCACCATGGGCATGGCCACTTCCTGGGCGCCGGCCCGGTCCATTTCCTCGCGGACCACGCCCTCCACTTTGCGCAGGACGCGCAGCCCCATGGGCATCCAGGTATAGAGCCCTGCGGCGAGCTTGCGTATCAGTCCTGCGCGCAGCATCAACTGGTGACTGACGATCTCCGCATCTGCCGGGGTTTCCTTGTGGGTGCTAATGAGAAATTTGCTACTACGCATGGGTTGTTCCCTGCCAATCCGTTTGGCTGGGGAGTGTAAGGGCCATTCGTGGAGCGGTACAGGTACAGGCGGGTCAAAACCCCGGAAACTGCATAAAAACCGATGGTTTTTAGGTTTTAGCCCGGGAAAAGCCTTGTATTGCAGGGGTGCATGTTTTATACATGGCCTCGAGTTACGAAATGTGCTGTAAATGCAGTGCTAATCGTTGTTTTCTTGCTGCAGTTAGGCAATTTGCTGCGATCATCCGTGGCTCGTATTACGCAGACCACTTAACTAGAAAATGGGCGTGTCTGACGGGGAGCTTTTCGAACGCAGGATTCATCAGGAGTGAGTTCAGCTGGAGAGGGTTCAGCAGTGGAAAGCATGCAGCAATGCATCGATGGTACGGATCAGGCGGTGGTCTGTTTCCACATCGGCGGCATTGGCGGATGCAATATGCGCTGCAACACGATCAGGGACGGCGTTTGTGAAACATAAAGAGCGAAAGGAAGGTCAATCAGCATGGCAACAGCAAGAGCAGCGAAGAAAGCCCCCGCAAAGAAAAAGGCCGTAGCGAAGAAAGCGCCGGCCAAAGCGGCAGCACCGGTGAAGAAAGCCACTGCGCTCAAGGCAAAAATGACCAAGACGCAGATCACGGCAGATATCGCGGAGTCCACGGGCCTGACCAAGAAGCAGGTAGGCGATGTTATGAGCGAACTTGAGCTGCTTATTGAACGCAGCATCAAAAAGCGCTCGGTCGGTGAATTCACCCTGCCAGGTCTCATGAAGATAAGCACCGTGAAGAAGCCTGCTGTGAAGGCGCGCAAGGGTATTAACCCCTTTACGAAAGAAGAGACCATGTTCAAGGCCAAGCCGGCCAGCGTAGCGGTCAAGGTCCGTCCGCTGAAGAAGATGAAGGAGTTTGCCCAGTCCTGATCCGGTGACGCGGGACCGCCGGCGCCGCTGAGGTTTCCGAAGCGGCGCCGGGAGTGTCCCGACGTTATCAGCTCAAGGGCAGCAAAGCCTGA